>DATCXD010000171.1:0-6487 GCA_036566005.1 Micromonosporaceae bacterium
GTGGGCCGGCGCGGCGGGGTCACTGCTCCGAATCGACCTCGGCCAGATCGCCCGAGCCGCGCAACGTGACGCGCTCCACATCGCCCGGCTCGACGGTCTCGATGATGCAGTCGCCGGTGTGAAAGCCCGACTCGATGCTGCCGAAGCGCAGCGCGGCGATCTGCTGGCCACCGTTCCACAGGATCCCCGGCTCGTGGGCCTCGGCCGTGCCGCCCCACTCGACCAGCGGTCCGTGCTCCTCGATCCAGAGGTTGACCTCGGCCTCGACCGTCGGGCCGTTCGGCATCGAAAACGTCGCCGTCCCCGCATAGAGATCACTCATACGGTGACCGTATCGGCGATGTCACCCGTCCGCCACCGAAGTGCGCATTCGCCCCCGGCGCCGACACCGCCGGACCCCGCGCCGGAATATCCGCCTCAAGGTATGCTTTATTACCAGGTCGAGAGGCGCTGCGACGGACCGTGAGGCCCGCCACGCTCGGCTGGTTCGAACTCATCAAGGGCGCCTCCGGTGACGGAGGTGATCAGTATGAGTACGTCGGAACTGCGGGACCTGCTCGATCGGCGCATTGTGGTGCTCGACGGTGCCTGGGGCACGATGCTGCAGGACGTGGGTCTGGCTCCGGCCGACTACCGCACGGAGCGGCTGGCCGACCACCCCCATGACGTGACCGGCGACCCCGATCTTCTGAACCTCACCCGGCCCGACATCATCCTCGACGTGCACCGGCAGTATCTCGCGGCCGGCGCCGACATCACGACCACCAACACCTTCACCGCCACCAGCATTGGCCAGGCCGACTACGGCCTCCAGCCGCTGGTACGGGAGATGAACCTGCGCGGGGCGCAACTGGCTCGGCAAGCGGCCGACGAGATCGGCGGCAAGTTCGTCGCCGGGTCGATCGGGCCGCTGAACGTCACGTTGTCGCTGTCACCGCGAGTCGATGACCCGGCCTATCGCGCGGTCACCTTCGACCAGGTCAAGGCGGCCTACACCGAGCAGATCGAGGCGCTCGTCGAGGGCGGCGTCGACCTGCTGCTGATCGAGACGATCTTCGACACGTTGAACGCGAAGGCCGCGATTTCCGCCGCGCACGACGTGGCTCCCGAGCTGCCGCTGTGGATCTCGGTCACCATCGTCGACCTCAGCGGCCGGACGCTGTCCGGGCAGACTGTCGAGGCGTTCTGGAACGCGATCGCGCACGCACACCCGCTGATCGTCGGCGTGAACTGCTCGCTCGGCGCGCAGGAGATGCGCCCGCACGTCGAGGAGCTGTCGCGGCTGGTCGGCACGTACACGGCCGCCCACCCGAACGCCGGCCTACCCAACGCGTTCGGCGGCTACGACCAGACGCCGTCGGAGACGGCGCAGTTGCTGCGTGAGTTCGCCACGGCCGGCATGGTCAACGTCGTGGGAGGCTGCTGCGGCACAACCCCCGCGCATATCGCGCAGATCTCGGCCGCCGTCGCGGACCTCCCGCCCCGCGAGGTGCCGGCACCCGCCGTCCGTACCCGGTTCAGCGGCCTTGAGCCGTTTGAGATCGGCGCCGACACCGGCTTCGTCATGATCGGCGAGCGTACGAACGTCACCGGTTCGAAGCGTTTCCGGCGCCTGATCGAGTCGGAAAGCCACCAGGCGGCGGTCGATGTCGCTCTGGAGCAGGTACGCGGCGGCGCCAACCTGCTCGACGTGAACATGGACGCCGACCTGCTCGACAGCGAGCGCGCGATGACAACATTCCTGAACCTGATCGCCACCGAACCCGAGGTCGCCCGCATCCCGATCATGGTCGACAGCTCGCGATGGAGTGTGCTCGAGGCCGGCCTCCGGTGCGTACAGGGTAAGGGCGTGGTCAACTCGATCAGCCTCAAGGAGGGCGAGGAGCCGTTCCTCGCTCAGGCGCGACGCATCCGGTCCTACGGTGCCGGCGTCGTCGTCATGGCGTTCGACGAGTTGGGCCAGGCCGACACCGTCGAACGCAAGGTCTCCATCTGCGGACGGGCGTACGACCTGCTGACCAAGGAGGTCGGTTTTCCGGCCGAAGACATCGTGTTCGACCCGAACGTGCTCGCCGTCGCCACCGGGATCGCCGAGCACAATGGATACGCCAAGGCGTTCATCGACGCGTTGCCGCTGATCAAGGAGCGCTGCCCGGGCGCGCACACAAGCGGCGGCATCTCCAACCTGTCGTTCTCGTTCCGCGGCAACGACATCGTCCGCGAGGCGATGCACTCCGCGTTCCTGCTGCACGCCGTACGGGCCGGGCTGGACATGGGCATCGTCAACGCCGGCCAGCTCGCGGTCTACGAGGACATTCCGGCCGACCTGTTGGAACTCGTCGAGGACGTGCTCTTCGATCGCCGGGCGGATGCCACCGATCGTCTGGTGTCGTTTGCCGAGACGATCAGCGGATCGGGCACTCGGCGCGTTGTCGACCTGTCCTGGCGCGAGGGCCCGGTCGAGGAGCGCCTGAGCTATGCCCTGGTCCACGGCATCGTCGACTTCATCGACGAGGACACCGAGGAGGCCCGCCGGCTCGCCGCTCGCCCGCTCGACGTCATCGAAGGTCCGCTGATGGACGGGATGAAGATTGTCGGCGACCTGTTCGGATCGGGCAAGATGTTCCTGCCGCAGGTGGTCAAGAGCGCGCGCGTGATGAAGCGATCGGTCGCCTACCTCGAGCCGTTCATGGAGGCCGAGAAGGAGGAGGCCCGCCTGGCCGGACGCATCCAGTCCCATCGTGGTCAGGGCAAGGTCGTGCTGGCCACGGTCAAGGGCGATGTGCACGACATCGGCAAGAACATCGTCGGCGTCGTCCTCGGCTGCAACAACTATGAAGTGATCGACCTCGGGGTGATGGTGCCGGCGGCCCGGATCCTCGACACCGCCGTGGCCGAGGGTGCCGACGCGGTCGGGCTGTCCGGGCTCATCACGCCGTCCCTTGACGAGATGGTGTCGGTCGCGGCCGAAATGCAGCGGCGCGGACTCGAGTTGCCGCTGCTGGTCGGCGGGGCCACCACGTCACGGCAGCACACCGCCGTACGGGTCGCGCCCGCGTACGAAGGCACGACCGTACACGTGCTCGACGCGTCCCGTGTCGTCGGCGTCGTCTCGGATCTGTTGAACCCCGAGCGGTCCGAAGTGCTGGCCGCGAAGAACCGCGCCGAGCAGGAGCGATTGCGCGAGCAGCACGCGGCCCGGCAACGGAGCCCGCTGCTGTCGATCGCCCAGGCCCGCGCGAACCGCGAATCGGTCTCGTTCGCCGATCTGCCGACGCCGGCCGTCACCGGTGTCCACGTCGTCCGGCCCGACCTGACCACGCTCCGCGACATGATCGACTGGCAGTTCTTCTTTCTCGCTTGGGAGCTGAAGGGCAAATACCCGGCGATCCTGGAGCAGCCGGTCGCGCGTGAGCTCTACGACGAGGCGAACGTCCTGCTCGACGAGATCATCGCCGACGGCTCGCTTGAGGCGCACGGCGCGTACGGCTTCTGGCCCGCCCGCGCCGAAGGCGATGACATCGTGATCGACACCGACCCGTCGGGCGAACCGGGCAGCAGCGAAGTCCGGCTGCCGATGCTGCGCCAGCAGACCCAGAAGCCGGCCGGCCGGCCGAACCGGAGTCTCGCCGACTACATCGCGCCGTCGGGCGACCACATCGGCGGCTTCGCTGTCGCCATTCACGGCGTCGACACGCTGGCGGCATCGTTCGAGGCGCGCAACGACGACTACCGCTCGATCATGGTGAAGGCGTTGGCCGACCGCCTCGCCGAGGCGTTCGCCGAATACATCCACCTGCAGGCGCGACGCGACTGGTTCGAGCCGGACGCCGAACCAGCGATCGAGGACCTGCACGCCGAGCGATTCCGTGGCATCCGGCCGGCGCTCGGCTACCCGGCGAGCCCCGACCACAGCGAGAAGCAGATGCTCTTCGACCTGCTCGAGGCGAAGCAGTTCGACATGGCGCTGACCGAGTCGTATGCGATGACTCCGGGGTCGAGCGTCAGCGGCCTGATCTTCGCTCACCCCGACTCGCGCTATTTCACCGTTGGCCGGATCGGCCGGGATCAGGTCGAGGACTACGCCCGCCGACGCGGTCTCAGCGTCGCCGAGGTCGAGCGCTGGTTGCGGCCCAATTTGGCGTACGAGGTCTGAGGTGTACGCGCGCGGCCGAGGCTAGCGCAGCCGCTTCGAGCACTCCTCGGCGACGAACGCCTGGAGTTCCGGGCCCATCGACGGGCCGCTGGTCGACGCGTCGCCGTTCGGTGCCTCGACCAGCCATTGCCGCTGCGAGGTCGTGAGCGTGATCAGCAGATCCTCGGTCAGCTCGCCGGAATCCAGCGCGGCGCACCACTCGTCCCGGTCCTCGCCGGACAGGCCGGTGCTCCACCAACTCGCCATGCTGTGCTCGTCCATGCCTCCACGCTACGGGAACCGCCGCCGGCGCCTCCCGGCAACCGACAAGACGCGGACGGGCCGCCGCTCACAGCCGCTCGGCCAACCGGGTCAGGACAGCCGCGGCCGGCCCGTCGGTGGACTGGCGGTATCCCGTACCCGCCCACAGATGCAACCGTTCGGGGTCGCCGGCCGCGGCCGCCGCCTTGCGCAGTGGGCTGGTCAGATGATGAATCGCCGGATATCCGGCCGGCGCGATGCTGTCGTACCGGTCGATAAAGTCGTTGCGCAAGGAGCGCGCGAACCGTCCGGTGAATACTCGAGTCACCACGGTCTCGCGCGCCGCCGGGTCGGCCAGAGCCGCTCGATGCGTGGCCGTCGTGCCGGCCTCGTCGGTACGCAGCAGAGCTGTGCCGACCATCACGGCGTCGGCGCCGGCGTGCATGGCGGCGGCGACATCCTCGGGCGTCCCAAGGCCGCCGGCGGCGATGACGGACAGTGCGACGGCACTCCGGACGGCGGCCACCAGATCGGTAAGGGCAACGCTGCGCGGTCGGACACCGGGCGTCCAGGTGCCCGAGTGCCCGCCGGCGGCCGGCGCCTGAACGGCGAGAACATCGGCGCCCGATGCCGCGGCCGCGACGGCCTCGTCGGCCGACGTGACGGTTTGTACGACAACCGTGCCGGCAGCGCGGAGCGCGGCGACGACGGTCGGTTCGGGAAGTCCAAAGGTGAAGCTGACTACGGGCACCGGGTCGGCCACCAGCAGATCCACCTTCGCTCGCCAGAGGTCGTCGTCTTCGAGCGGCGCCCCCGCGCCGAGGTCGACGCCGTAGCGGTCCGCCTCGATCCGGATGGCCTGGCGATAATGCCGGAAGTCGTCGCCATCCACCGGCATGGGGTTCGGCACGAACAGGTTGACGCCGAAGGTCGCCGCCGATGACCGTACGGCGGCGATGTTTCTCGCCAACGCCTCCGCCGTCTTGTAACCGGCGCCCAGAAAGCCGAGGCTGCCCACGCTGGCCGCCGCACCGACCAGCGCCGGGGTGCCCGGATCACCGGCCATGGGCGCCGCGAGCACTGGCAACACGACACCGGCTGCATGCAGCGGAGATGGCATAGATGTGACTCCTCAGTGGCTGGTCGACTCAGTGTCTGGTCGACACGTTCGATCGCGGGCGCATCCGGCGCCAACTGTCATCGTCGGCCCAGATCGACATCGAGTCCACATATGGTCGCATCAACGCGGTGATCTCGTCGTCGGGTCGACCATTCAGCTCCTCGGATGCCTTCTTGCGGGCCACACCGGCCAGGAAGTCGGCGACCTGGACCCGTGGATCCTCTCGCGAATCCACGAAACGCAACTCGCTGACCCGCCCGGCCACGGCGGCATCGGGACCTCCGTTGCCCGTGGCTCGCAGGGCTTCGACGAGCCGGTCGACCCGCGTACCCGACAAGGTGTTTTGCCGATCGTGAATGATGGCAACCGCTGCCGGATCGTTCGCCCAATAATCGACCGCCCGAACGATGGCGGGGATCAGGGGGTCCATGGCCGGCACGGTGTCCGAACCGTCCTGCAGTCCGGCTCGGTACGCCTCGGCACGTGGGCGCGCCCGCAACAGCATGTCCAACACCTTTTCGACGTCACGATGAATCGGATCGAGACCGTTGGCGGTCCAGGCGACCCGAAGGTCGACGACCGAGCGAAAGAACGAATCGACAGACGTCGTCACATCCAGGCGATCCTTGATCCGCATCAGGTCGTTCGCCGCTGTCAAGAACGCGCGCCGCGCGTCGGGGTCGACTCGGCGACCGGCTTGGTAAAGGACAAGCGCGGCGTCCGACGGGTCCGGTTGCAACCCCTCATCGGCCGGATCGACCAGCAGTCGAACGACGTTCGCCACGATGAGGAACGACTTTTCGACGAGGTAGACGTGGGCATGGTCGAGCAGCGGTCCGGTCGGTCCAAGGAGCCAGATCAGCACCGCGCGATGCTTCGAGCGGAGCACATGGTTGGCCTTGTATTGAACGGCCGGCGAACGGATGCGCTCGCGCAGTTCCTGGACGCATTCTCGTGCCGTTTGGGCGTCC
>DATCXD010000202.1:0-2325 GCA_036566005.1 Micromonosporaceae bacterium
GACCGCGGTCATCGCCAGCAATTTTGTGGGCACCGTGCTCTTCGCCGTGTTCGCGCCGGTCAGCGGGGCCGGGTTCAGCGCGATCCTGAGTAGCGCGCTGTTTGCGATCCTGGCCCTGTGTGGCGTCGCCCTGGCGGTCGCGCCGCTGCTCTGGCGAATGATCGGGCAACTGCGGGCCGAGCGCGAGGGCCGGATCCGCGAGGCCGAGCGCGCCGAGATCGCCGCCATGGTGCACGACCAGGTGCTGCACACGCTCGCGTTGATTCAGCGGAACTCCGGCGACCCGACCGTTGTGGTCCGGCTCGCCCGCGGCCAGGAGCGCAGCCTGCGCAACTGGCTGTACAAGCCGACCGGGTCGGCATCGGAGATGTTCTCGGCCGCGATCGAGGAAGCAGTGGCCGAGGTCGAGGACACCTATGCGATCACGGTCGAATCAGTCGTGGTGGGCGACGCGGCGATGACGGACGCGGTCCGCGCGCTGGTGGCGGCGTCGCGCGAGGCGATGGTCAACGCCGCACGCCACGCCAAGATCCAGAGCATTTCGTTGTACGCCGAAGTGGAGCCGGAGCAGGTCAGCGCGTTCATCCGGGACCGCGGCGTCGGCTTTGACATGTCGTCGGTGGAGTCGGACCGCCATGGTGTCCGTGGCTCGATCATCGGCCGGATGGAGCGGCACCGGGGCCGGGCGGAAATCCGTACGGAGCCGGGCGAAGGCACCGAGGTTCGCCTCACGATGCCGATCGAGAACGGGAGATGATGGACGAGATGAGTAGCGATCCAATGCTTGACGACGCCGACGGCGCGGGCAGCCCCACCGTGGAGCGTCGACTGCGCGTCTTCCTGGTCGACGACCATGCGATGTTCCGCGCCGGCGTACGGTCCGAACTCGGCGCTCACGTCGACGTGGTGGGGGAGGCGTCGACGGTCGCGCAGGCGGTTACCTCGATCGGCGCGACGCTGCCCGATGTCGTGCTGCTCGACGTACACATGCCCGACGGCGGCGGCCGTGCGGTGCTGGAGGCGTGCCGGACGACGTACCCGCAAGTCAGATTTTTGGCCCTGTCCGTGTCCGACGCGGCCGAGGACGTCATCGGCCTGATCCGGGCCGGCGCTCGCGGTTATGTCACGAAGACGATCTCGCCCGACGACCTGACCGCGGCGATCCGTCGTGTCGCGGATGGCGACGCCGTTTTCAGCCCCCGGTTGGCCGGGTTCGTGCTCGATGCGTTCGCGTCGCGCCCGGACACCCCGGTCGCCGATCCCGAACTCGACCAGCTGACCAACCGCGAGCGCGAGGTGCTGCGGCTGCTGGCTCGCGGCTACGCCTACAAGGAGATCGCCAAGGAGCTCTACATCTCGATCAAGACGGTCGAGACGCACGTGTCCAATGTGCTGCGCAAACTCCAGATGTCCAACCGCTATGAGCTGTCCCGGTGGGCCGCGGATCGCCGTCTCGTCTGACGTGGCGCCCGCGCGGGCACAGCGCCCGGCGCGGTCTTAGCCGGTACGGACGATGCTGAACGACTCGGCCAGCCGGCCCTCGGGGAGCCCACCTTCCCGGGCCGTATTGCCGAGCATGGTACGCAGCCGCGCGTCGAGATCCATGTGGCTGGTCTGCGTCGCGTGTGCCTGCAGAGCGGCGAGTTTGCGTGGATAGACGTCCGTGATATCGACGAAGTGGTCCGGGTTTGGGCTGGCCACGAACCAGATCTCGCGGACCGTCCACGGCTCGAGGCCCTCGTCGGCCAGCAACTCGGGGAACGCGAACGCGTTGCGTGCGTCCGGGTAGACCGCACACGTCGTCGCCTCCGCTACGGCCAGGTGGTCCGGGTGGCCGGCGCCGATGCGGTCCCATCGACGCGTCGGCGAATTGGTCAGGATCCGGTCCGGGCGCACCTGCCGGATGACCCGTGAGATGTCGCGCCGGAGTTCGAGCGTGACGGTGATCGTGCCGTCCTGATATCCATCAAGGAAGATCAGATCCTCGACGCCGACGGCGGTGGCCGCCGCCCGCTGCTCCGCCTCCCGCAGCAACGGCATCTGCTCGCGCGGTGTGTCATCGAAGCCGCCCGCGTCCCCGCGGGTGACCAGGAGATACGTAACCTGCAGGCCGGCCGCGACGAAGCCAGCGACGGTTCCGGCGAAACCAAAGTCGATGTCGTCGGGATGCGCCGCGACGCAGAGAACGCGCTTGGCGTCGTCGATCGGTTCGGGAGACGGAGGGAAGCCCATGACCGCCGATCGTACGGCCGCAACCTATTGCGTCGTGCTCGGGTCGCGACGGCGGCCGTTGCCGGTCCGCCGCTGCCGGTCCGCCGTTGCCGG
>DATCXD010000207.1:0-2224 GCA_036566005.1 Micromonosporaceae bacterium
AGGTGGGCGTGCCGCCGCTGACGACGACGGACTACATCAACACGATCACGCCCGAGGCCGAGCCGTGGTTCCCCGGTGACGAGTTCGTCGAGCGGCGTATCCGGGCATACATCCGCTGGAACGCGGCAATGCTGGTCCACCGCGCGCAGCGGCCGGGCGTCGGCGTCGGCGGTCACATCTCGACGTACGCGAGTTCCGCGTCGCTCTACGAGGTCGGCTTCAACCACTTCTTCCGGGGCCGGAACCACCCGGGCGGCGGCGACCAGATTTTCTACCAGGGCCACGCCTCCCCCGGCATGTACGCGCGGGCCTACCTCGAAGGTCGGCTCACCGAATACCAGCTCGACGGCTTCCGGCAGGAGCTGTCGCACCCGGAGGGCCTGCCGTCCTACCCCCACCCGCGGCTTATGCCGGACTTCTGGGAGTTCCCGACCGTCTCCATGGGAATCGGCGCGCTGAACGCGATCTACCAGGCGCGGTTCAACCGCTATCTGCACAACCGCGGCATCAAGGACACCTCGCAGCAGCGCGTGTGGGCATTCCTCGGCGACGGCGAGATGGACGAGCCCGAATCGCTCGGCGCGATCGGCGTCGCCGCACGCGAAGAGCTCGACAACCTCACGTTCGTCATCAACTGCAACCTGCAGCGTCTGGACGGCCCGGTCCGCGGCAATGGCAAGGTGATCCAGGAGCTGGAGGCATTCTTCCGCGGTGCCGGCTGGAACGTCATCAAGGTGATCTGGGGTCGCGAGTGGGACACGCTGCTCGCGGCCGACACCGATGGCGCACTGGTCAACCTGATGAACGTGACCAACGACGGCGACTACCAGACGTACAAGGCCAATGACGGCGCGTACGTCCGCGAGCACTTCTTCGGTCGCGACCCGCGCACCCGCAAGATGGTGGAGAACTACACCGACGAACAGATCTGGAATTTGAAGCGCGGCGGTCATGATTACCGCAAGCTCTACGCGGCCTACCAAGCGGCGATGAACCATACCGGTCAGCCGACCGTGATCCTCGCCAAGACGGTCAAGGGATGGACGCTCGGGTCGCACTTCGAGGGTCGCAACGCGACGCACCAGATGAAGAAACTGACGCTCGACGACCTCAAGACGTTCCGCGATCGGCTCTACTTGGACATCCCGGATTCCGCGCTGGAGGCCGACCCGTACCAGCCGCCGTATTACCACCCCGGCAAGGACTCCGACGAGATGGCGTACATGCATGAGCGCCGCCGGGCCCTCGGCGGATACATGCCGGAGCGCAAGAACACGCCGCGCAAGCTCAACCTGCCGAAGCCCGAGGCGTACAAGGACGCGAAGCGCGGGTCCGGCAAGCAGAAGATCGCCACCACGATGGCATTCGTACGGCTGCTCAAGGATCTGATGCGCGACAAGGAGTTCGGGGCGCGCTGGGTGCCGATCATCCCGGACGAGGCGCGGACGTTCGGCATGGACTCGCTGTTCCCGACGGCGAAGATCTACTCGCCGCACGGCCAGAACTACACACCGGTCGACCTCAACCTGTTCCTGTCCTACAAGGAAGCGACGAACGGACAGATCCTGCACGAGGGCATCAACGAGGCCGGATCGGTCGCGTCGTTCACGGCCGCCGGCTCGTCCTACGCCACCCACGGCGAACCGATGATTCCGCTCTACATCTTCTATTCGATGTTCGGGTTCCAGCGCACCGGCGACGGGATGTGGGCCGCCGGTGACCAGATGGCCCGCGGCTTCATGCTCGGGGCCACGGCCGGCCGTACGACGCTGAACGGCGAAGGACTGCAGCACGAGGATGGCCACTCGCACCTGATCGCCGCGACGAATCCGGCCGTCGTCGCCTACGACCCGGCGTACGCGTTCGAGACGGCGTACATCGTCGAGGACGGCCTGCGTCGCATGTACGGCGACGACCCGGAGAATGTCTACTACTACCTCACGGTCTACAACGAGCCGATGGTGCAGCCGGCCGAGCCGGAGGGCGGCATCGACGTGCAGGGGCTGCTCAAGGGCCTCTATCGTTACGCGCCGGCACCGGCCGTCGACCGGCGCGGTGCCGAGGGCGACGCGCCCAAGGCTCAGGTGCTCGCGTCCGGCGTCGCAATGCCCTGGGCGCTCAAGGCCCAGCAACTGCTGGCGAACGACTGGGGTGTCGCGGCCGACGTCTGGTCGGCGACGTCCTGGGCCGAGCTGCGGCGGGACGCGGTCGCGTGCGAGGAGCA
>DATCXD010000164.1:0-5941 GCA_036566005.1 Micromonosporaceae bacterium
GTGGAATGCGGCATCAGCCAACTCAAACGCCACCGCGCCGTCGCCAACCGGTACGACAAACTCGCCGTGCGCTACCACGCCACACTCAACATCGCCGCCATCAACGAATGGCTGCCCAAGCACTTATGAAACACGGCCTAGACCTCGGCTTCGGGCGTATCCGTGCCCGGAGATGCGGAACGGCGCGGCGGGGGTGGCGGGATGCGCTTGCCGGCGACGATGGCCGCGATCGGCACCGTGACGGGACCGCGGCGCGTAACCACTGTGATCGACTCGTCGTCCCAGGCGACGAGATCGCCGACCACGTCGGTGAAGAGGGGACGATCGTCGCGGATCTCGACGAACCGCCGCACCACCACCCGTTGTCCCACGTCGCCACGACCTAGCACTTTCGCCCCTCCACGATGGGGATACTAGGCTGTGTCGGGTACGCGCGAGACGGCCTTCGTCGCGGCGAAAACGTCGCGAACCGGCCCGATCCGCGCGATGGATGCGAGGCCCGGCACAGACGCCGGGAGAACGAGGCGCCCGTCGTGTCGGCTGGACCCGACGGTGCGGTGTGGAGAGGACGAGGTTGTGACCTATATCATCGCCGAGCCGTGCGTCGATCTGCTCGACAAAGCGTGCGTCGAAGAGTGCCCGGTGGACTGCATCTACGAGGGCAACCGGATGCTCTACATCCACCCCGACGAGTGCGTGGACTGCGGGGCGTGCGAACCGGTGTGCCCGGTCGAGGCGATCTTCTACGAGGACGATGTTCCGCAGCAGTGGAAGGAATACACCGCCGCGAACTACGAGTTCTTCGAGGACCTCGGCTCGCCCGGCGGCGCATCGAAGATGGGCAAGATCGAAAAGGACGCGACGTTCGTCGCCGCTCAGCCGCCGCGGGAAGTCGAGCACTGACCGTGCCCCCGACGCGATCCGGCAGTCCCGCCGCGGGGCTGCCGGATTTTCCGTGGGACCTACTGGAACCGGCCAAGGCCAAGGCGGCAGCGCACCCCGACGGGATCGTCGACCTCTCCATCGGCACGCCGATCGACTCTGTGCCCGTCGGCGTGCAGGCCGCGCTGGCCGGCGCGTCCGACGCGCCGGGCTACCCGCAGACCGCCGGTACGGTGGAACTGCGCGCCGCGATCACGTCGTGGGTCGCGCGTACGTGCGGCGCCCGGCCCGGATTCGGCGTGCTGCCGACGATCGGTTCGAAGGAATTCATCGCGTGGCTTCCGACGCTGCTCGGCATCGGTGCCGGCGACGTCGTCGCGATCCCGAGCGTGTGTTACCCGACGTACGAGGTCGGCGCGCGCGTGGCCGGCGCGTCGATCGTGCGTACGGATGATCCGCCGAGTCTCGGCAACACGCCCGTGAAGCTGCTGTGGATCAACTCGCCGGGCAACCCGAATGGCCGTGTCCTCGGGCCCGAGGAGTTGCGGTCGACCGTCGAGTGGGCGCGCGAGAACGGCGTTGTCGTCGCGAGCGACGAGTGCTATCTGGCGCTCGGCTGGGAAGACCAACCGACGTCGATCCTGGAAGTATGCGGCGACAACATGACCGGCGTGCTGGCCGTGCACTCGCTGTCGAAGCGATCGAACCTGGCCGGCTATCGAGCGGGTTTCGTCGCCGGTGACCCAGGCATCGTGGGCGACCTGCTCGCCGTACGGAAACACATCGGCATGATCGTGCCGGCACCCGTACAGGCGGCGATGGTCGCGGCGTTGACGGACGAGGTGCACGTCCGCGAGCAGCGCGACCGCTACGCCCACCGGCGCAACGTGCTGCGTGTCGCGCTGGAGCGGGCCGGCCTCACCATCGAGGACTCGCGCGCCGGCCTCTACCTGTGGTGCCGGCGCGAGGAGGACGGCTGGGCGACGGTGGATTGGCTGGCCGGCCACGGCATTCTCGTCGCGCCGGGTGACTTCTACGGGCCGGCTGGCGCTCCGTACGTCCGGATCGCGCTGACCGCGACGGACGAGCGCATCGAGGCGGCCGCCGAGCGGCTCTCGATCGCGTAGACCGGCCGGATCGCCGCCGCGTAACGACCTCAGTTCGAGTGCAGGGCGGCGTTCAGTTCGATGCCGCGGCCGGTGCGTGAACGGGCCTCGATCGTCCCGGTGACGGAGTTGCGCAGGAAGAGGATGTCCGACGCTCCGGACAGCGTCACCGCCTTGACGACCTCGCCGGACGGCATCGTGACCCTCGTCCCGGCCGTGACGTAGCAACCGGCCTCGACCACGCAGTCGTCACCGAGCGAGATCGCGATACCGCCGTTCGCGCCGATCAGGCAGCGCTCGCCGACCGTGACGACCTCCTTGCCACCGCCGGAGAGCGTACCCATGATCGAAGCACCGCCACCCACGTCGGAGCCGTCGCCGACGACGACGCCGGCGGAGATTCGGCCCTCCACCATGGACGTGCCGAGCGTGCCGGCGTTGTAGTTCACAAAGCCCTCGTGCATGACCGTGGTGCCCGGTGCGAGGTGGGCGCCGAGGCGTACGCGGTCGGCGTCGGCGATGCGTACGCCGGTCGGTGTCACGTAGTCGATCATCCTCGGGAACTTGTCGACTCCGTAAATGGTCAGGTAGCGGCCGTCGGCGCGGTCCAGCATCCGCAGCTCGTCGACGCGCTCGGGCGGGCACGGCCCGGCCGACGTCCAGGCGGCGTTGGTGAGCAGACCGAAGATTCCGTCGAGATTGGCCTGGCGAGGCCGGATCGCGCGGCTCGACAGCAGGTGCAGGCGCAGGTACGCGTCCGCGGCGTCGATGGGGGCGTCGGCGAGGGACTCGATCGTGGTACTGATCTCGACCACTCGCAGACCCGGGAGCAGGCGGTCCCCGGTCAGGCGCAGGAGTCGCTCGACCATCGTCGCGTCGGCCGGACGTTCACCGAGTCCCAGGTGGTCGGTCGGATACCAGGCGTCGAGCGTCTGGCCCTCGGCGGTCACGGTGGCCAGACCGAGCCCCCACGCTGGGGTCGTCACATATGCCGTCACAGGTGGCCACGCTACCGAATCGACCGTCGTACGACCCGGGCGGTCCGACCTCGCGGGGTCGCACGATCCGGGCGCTGCGACCGAGACGCCTGCAGGCTCGCGGGCTGGTGGCTAGTCTCGTGGCCGTGACCGCACATCTGGATGACGCCGCCCTCGCCGATCCCGTCGAACTGACCCGCGCGCTCGTCGACATCGAATCCGTATCCGGCGAGGAGGCGGAGATCGCCGACGCCGTGGAGGCCGCGCTGCGTCAGGCCGAGCACCTGTCGGTCGGCCGGATCGGCAACACCGTCTACGCACGTACGCAGCTCGGACGCCCCGAGCGGGTGGTGCTCGCCGGACATCTCGACACGGTCCCGATCGCCGACAACCTCCCGAGCCGTACGGTCGGCGACCTCATGTGGGGCTGCGGGACTTCGGACATGAAATCCGGCGCCGCACTAGCTTTGTGGCTCGCGGTGAACGTGCCCGAACCGAGGTTCGACGTGACCTATTTCTTCTACGAGTGCGAGGAGATCGAGGCCGAGCGCAACGGGCTCACGGTCGTGTCACAGGTCGCTCCGGAGCTGCTCGCGGCCGACTTCGCGGTGCTCCTCGAGCCGACGTACGGACTGGTCGAGGGCGGCTGCCAGGGCACGATGCGGGTCCGGGTCGCCACGCACGGCGTCCGGGCCCACGCCGCCCGCTCCTGGCTCGGCGTCAACGCCATTCATGCTGCCGGCGAGGTGTTGCAGCGGCTCGCCGCGTACGAGGCGCGCGAGGTCACGGTCGACGGCTGCGACTATCACGAGGGCCTCAACGCGGTCGCGATCAACGGTGGCGTCGCGTCGAACGTCGTACCGGACGAGTGCGTGATCGACGTCAACTACCGGTTCGCGCCGGATCGTGACGAAACGGCGGCCGAAGCACATCTCTGCGAGGTCTTCGCCGGATTCGTGGTCGAGGTCATCGACTCAGCGCCCGGCGCCCGGCCGGGTCTGCACCACCCGGCCGCGAAGGAGTTCGTCGAGCTAGTCGGCCAGCCGCCGATCGGCAAGCTCGGCTGGACCGACGTGGCGCGCTTCGCCGCGCTCGGCATTCCGGCGATCAACTTCGGCCCGGGCGATCCTAACCTGGCGCACAAGCCGGACGAGCACGTCGAGATCACCAAGATCCGCGCGGGCGCCCAGACGCTGCACGCGTGGCTCACCGGCCGACCGGCACCTACCGCCGACCAGATCGACGGCGGCGCGAGGGAGCCGGGCAGCGTCGCCGGCACCGCGCACACCGGCCGGCACGAGGCCGCTGAGCGCCACGACATGCGTGAACCGCGGCAACGCACCCCGCGGCCGATAGCGTGAACCCATGACAAACGCTGGCGCGCCCGATCGCAATGGTCAGGAGCGGCACCGTGGCCCGGTGACGCTCCGCCGGGACGCGATCCCGAGCGGTACGGCCGATCAACGGTTGCTCGATTCGCGGCTGCGAGCGGATTGGAAGACCCGCGACGCCTGGCGCGCGCTGCGCATCCTGTCGGAGTTCGTCGAGGGCTTCGACAGCCTGTCCGATCTGCCGCCGGCGGTCAGCGTGTTCGGGTCGTCGCGGGCGAAACCGGGCTCGCCGGACTGCCAGATGGCCGAGTCTCTCGGCGGTGCCCTGGCCCGGGCCGGATACGCGGTGATCACGGGTGGCGGTCCGGGTGTGATGGAGGCCGCGAACAAGGGCGCGACTGAGGCCGGTGGCCTGTCCGTCGGTCTCGGCATCGAACTGCCCTTCGAACAGGGCCTCAACGGCTGGTGCGACATCGGCATCGACTTTCGCTACTTCTTCGCGCGCAAGACGATGTTCGTGAAGTACGCGCAGGCATTCGTGGTGTTGCCCGGCGGGTTCGGCACGATGGACGAGTTGTTCGAGGCGTTGACGCTCGTACAGACCGGCCGGGTGACCCGCTTCCCGGTCGTCCTGATGGGCTCGGCCTACTGGCAGGGGCTCATCGACTGGATGCGGGACCGGATGGGCGCCGAGGGGAAAGTCAACCCGACCGATCTCGATCTGCTCTGCGTGACCGACGACGTCGACGAGGCGATCCGGCACATCGTGGCGTCCGACACCGCGCTCTCGGAGGGGTTGGGCCCCGAGCAGTAGTGCCGAGCGGGTCGCGCCCGGCCTGTCGTACCGCCGTGGTCTGATGATCCTGTGACACGTCCTGCCGCCCCGCCCGCACCATCGCCCGCACCGGCGCGGACGTGGCGGCTCGTCCGCCCGGCCGAGCGCGACAGGTCCCCGTCACCGGCCGAGTCCGCGACGGACGAGCGGCGCTGGGATGACGTTGCGGCGGCGGTGATCGCGCACGACCGCGGTCCGCTGCTGGTGCGCGGCGGACCGGGGACCGGTAAGACCTCAATGCTGGTCGCGTCGGTCGCCGCGCGCGTCGCGGCCGGCACCGATCCGTCGCGCATCGTGGTGCTGACGTTCGGCCGCCGCGGTGCGTTCGCACTGCGCGGGCGGGTCGAGGCCGCGCTTGCCCGGTCCGATGTGGACGGTCGCGGTCAGGTCACGGCCGAGCCCATCGTGCGGACCTTCCATGGGTACGCGTTCGGCCTGCTCCGCCGGGCCGCGACGGAGCTCGGCGAGCCGACGCCCCGATTGCTGTCCGGGCCCGAGCAGGATCTCGTGATCCGCGAATTGCTGGACGATGGCGACCCCGCCATGTGGCCGCCCGGTCTGGGGCAGGCCCTGCGGACCCGAGCGTTCGCGAGCCAGTTGCGAGATCTCGTGTTGCGTGCCGCCGAACGCGGCATCGGCCCGCGCGAGCTGGCCCGAATCGGCGACGACCATGCTCGGCCCGATTGGCGTTCCGCGGCCCGGTTCCTGGCCGAATACGACCAGGTGCTCGCGTTGCGCGACGCCACCGGTCGAGCCGGCATCGGCTACGACAGCGCCGAACTGGGCCGCGCCGCGGCCGACCTGTTGCGG
>DATCXD010000242.1:0-2129 GCA_036566005.1 Micromonosporaceae bacterium
CGGGCCTCACGCCAAGAGCCGGTCACGTTCGCACGAACGTGACCGGCTCTTCCGTACCGTCAAAAGTGACCGTGTGCACGGCGGGCGTGGCGCGGGCGACGACCTTGCCGCGACGCAGCACCAGCGTGCGCGGGGCGACCAGCCGCAACGCATCCGCCTCCGACGGCGCGTCGAACACCACCAGGTCCGCCGGGCCACCGGGCCGCAACCCATAATCGGGTACGCCGAGAGCCGCGGCCGGATTCACTGTGATCATCTCGATGAGCCGGCGCAACTCCGCATCGCCCGACATCTGGCCGAGATGGGCCAGCACGAACGCGGCCTGCAGCGGATCGCCGTAGCCGAGCGGATACCACGGATCCATCACGGAGTCGTGACCGATCGCGACGTTGACGCCCGCCTCCTGCAACTGCTTGACGCGCGTGTGGCCACGGCGGATCGGGCCGGTGTCGAAGCGGCCCTGCAGCACGGCGTTGTCCAGCGGGTTGGTGACCATGTGCAGGCCCGCGCGCGCGATGTTGTTGATGAGCCGGTACGCGTACGCGTTGTTGTACGAGTGCATCGCCGTCGTGTGACTCGCGGTGACCCGCCCGGACATGCCCCGCCGGATCGTCTCGGCCGCCATGACCTCGACGAACCGGGAGTGGTCGTCGTCGGTTTCGTCGCAGTGGATGTCCACCCGCAGGCCGTGCTCATCAGCCAGCGCGATCGCGAACTTGACCGACTCGACACCGTCCTCGCGGGTCAGCTCGTAGTGCGGGATGCCGCCGACCACGTCCGCGCCGACCTCGACCGCCTTGCGCATCAGGTCGGCTCCGCCCTCGAAGCCGAAGATGCCCTGCTGGGGAAACGCGACGAGCTGCAGGTCGACGATGCCCCGAACCTCTTCCCGGAGGTCGACCAGTGCCCGCAGCGCCCGCAGTTCGGGATCGCACACGTCGACGTGGCTGCGGACGTGTTGCACGCCGTTCGCGAGCTGCCAGCGCAGGATCTGCCGTACGCGCGACTGGACGTCGTCGTACGTGAGGTCCTTGACGCGCTCGGCCCACACGGCGATGCCCTCGAACAGCGAGCCGGACACGTTCGGCCGGGGCTGCCCGACCGTGAGTACGGCGTCCAAGTGGATGTGCGGCTCCACCAGCGGCGGCGTGACGAGGCGGCCGGCCAGGTCGGTGACCTCGCGAGCGTCGACGGCCGTGTCGGAGGCCGGCCTGATGTCGACGACGCGGGCACCGTCGATCGCGATGTCGTGGCCGCCATCGGCGCCGGCGATGTGTGCGTTTCGCAGCAGGAGATCAATCACGCAGTCATCATCGCCCGAACGGTGGGGGCCATGCCATCGGAGAAGCCGGCGGTTTGTGACCGAGGCACTGGCTCTCCGGGTCGCCGCGCCCAACGGCACATATAGTCGCTCGTTGGCGATTCGGGCCGCAGATCCCGCGGCCGCCCGACAGCACTGCGAAGCCCGACAGCTGTGCGAAGCCCGACAGGTCTGCGATCCGGACAGCACTGCGAGCCGTGCAGCTCTGCAGACACCCGCATCACTGCCTGACGGCGCATCTAGCGGGGCTGATATGGCGCGAGTGAAATAGCGGGGGTCATATAGCGCGGGTCGTCTGACGTGGGTCGTCAGTCGCCGAAGGTCGACCGGCCAAGCGCGGGAATATGTCGTGAATCTCGGTGCCGCTGAGATCAGTTTCGTTGGTGATAGGGGTTGCGGCGGGGTCGTTGGTCGGGGTCGAGGTGGGTGGGTGGGAGGAATTCGGGTCGTTGGTCGGGTCCGAGTCGCACGGTCCAGCCGGTGTCGGGTTGGTGGATGACGTGGTGGTGGCGGCTGCACAGGGCTACGCCGTTATCGCGGTCGGTGCCGCCGCCTTGGCTCCAGTGCCGGATGTGGTGGATTTCTGTCCAGCGGCTGGGGCGGTCGCAGCCGGGAAACGCGCAACCGCCATCCCGCAGCAGCACGGCGGTGCGGGCGGCGCCGGTGTAAGGCCGGCGGCTGCGGCCGACATCGATCGGAATACTCGCGCCGTTTAACACCACGGGCAGGATCCCGGCCTGGCAGGCGATCCGTCGGGTGGCCGCCACCGACAGGATGGCCCCGGTGTCGAGGTGCCCGACGGCGACAT
>DATCXD010000259.1:0-2044 GCA_036566005.1 Micromonosporaceae bacterium
CCGCTGCCGCGCACGGTGGACAGCAGAGCCCGGCGGGTCAGCGACACACGGGTGATCTTCGACCAGGGATGGTCCCACCGGACCCAGTACCGCCAGTGGATCCCGTCCTCGTCCACGCGAGCCCAGGCGGTTACCCCCCGAGCCCACAGCGCGACCAGTGCCGCCTGCACCAGCAGGAACGGCCACGGTGACCAGTCACCGCTCCTGACCACCGCGACGATGGTGATCACGAACACGACAGCGACGAGCGTGAGCACCGTCTGTGGCGTCGTACCGAACAGCCGGCCCACCAGCGGTCGGCGCAGAACGACACGGTTCAGGTCCGTCGGCCTGGCGGTCCCGCTGGTCATTCCTGTGCCGCCTTGTGGTGTTCGTCTGCGCTCTTCGTGCCTTCCTTGGTCTGCTTGAAGGCGGGATTCTCGGTGATGTCGTGAATGTTGCTGAGCGGCGAATGCTCGAGATGGTGCGCGGCGTTCACAACGTGCGTGACAAGGGGACCGTGCGACCCGTTGACGAAGCGGTTGCGCTGGATGATCTTCCGTCCCTTCGCGCCGCCGGCCTTCATCCGCATCCGACCGCCCGCCCGGTCCAGATCCTGCGCCAGCGTCCTGGCCCGAGCCCCCATGCCGTCGAACTGTTCGCCGAACCTGCCGATCCGCTTCATCAACGCGCCGATCCGCAACGCGATGCGCTCCCCCTGGATCGCCGCGTCGATGTCGACGGCGGCGACGAAGGCCGCGATGGAGGCGCCGAACGTGAACCACGACGAGGCCAGGGCAACCAGTGCCTCGACGACGACCCGACCGATGAATGTCGAGATCGCGTCGTAGATGATCGACCGCTCGGTGCCAACGAGAATGCCCGCGGCCATGATGCCCTCCGAGGCGTGCAACGCGTGCTGGGCGGTGGCCTCGAGAACCGCGCGCAGATCCTCGGCCGCCCCGCGGTAGTCCTGCGCCGCCTGCCCGGTCCAGTGCTCGGTACTGCGCACCGCGGAGGCGTACTCCTTCGCCTCCTGGTCGAGCCGCTCGGCGATGTTCGACCACGTTTTCGACGTCGCGTTGATCGCGTCGGCGTCGCCGGTCAGCCTGTCGAGCGGTTCGCGGAGGAACGACACGTGCTGGAGCAGCCAGCCAACTCCGGCGCTGGCGATCGCACCGAACGGGTCGAACACCATGCCCAGCGCGTCAAGGCCGGTGCTGACACCGTCGATGGTGTAGTCCCACGGATCGTTGTCCGCGGTGAGGTTGACGATGTCGCCGAGCAGACCGGTGCCCGCGGTCGCTGACGGCCCCTCCGATTCGGCGACGAGTGAGTTCGACGACATGGGCTGTGGCGTCCTAGGCGAGTTCCGAGTGCAGGGTGTTCAGGGTTTCCACGACGCTCTGGTCAACCTGGTCGTAGACGTCGCTGTTCGCCTCCAGCCCTTCGGCGTAGGCGCTGGTGAGGTCGCCCGCCTTCTTCACCAGGTCCACCGCGTCACCGAAGAAGCCGTGCAGCGCCGGCACGATGAGTACCGAACACAACGCGCCGTAGATGTCCACGCCGCCGATACCGACCTCGGTCGCGGCGTCAGCAGCCTGACCCACCCGTTCGGCGATGTGCCGGACCTCGGCCGCGTGCTGGCGTAGCGCGGTCGTGTCGACGGTGAAGCTGTTCATCGGTCGTCCCGTTCGCGCAACGCGTCCGGGTCGGCTGGAACGGCGTCACGCATCAGCCGCATCGTGGGTGAGTCCGCGCCGACGAGCCCGCCGAGGATCTGCTGGCTCTGCGCGGCGGCCTCACGACATGCCTGCCCGTAGGTACGCATGATCACCGCGGACAGTTCGCTGGGTCGCATCTGGGTCGCCCGCGGACCGAACCTGATCGACTGCATCACGCCACCGGAACCGACCGTCACCGATACCACGCCACGGCCGTCAGTGGCGGTCACGCTGTTCCGTGCCAGCCGATCACGGACATTCTCGGCACGTTCTCGCATCCGCGCGAACCGTTCAGCCTGCTCACGCGGCAAGTTCTCACGATCGGTGTGGCCGGCCGTCAT
>DATCXD010000265.1:0-2749 GCA_036566005.1 Micromonosporaceae bacterium
CCGGCCGTACGGCGCGCCCGACCGCCTCGAGGTCATATCGCGCGAGCAGCGGTGAGCTGCACGCGGTGCACAGATTGGTCCGTCGTGCGGCGTTGAACCGAGCGGCGCAGCGCGGACATTCGAGGTGCGTCAGGAACGTCACGCTGGCCAACGTACGCCCGACCGATAGCGGGCCGAGCCGCCGGCCGGGCTGTTGTGCCGTGGACGGCGCCACATAGGCTTGCCTCCATGCAGTTGCAGCCCGGCCTGTCCGCGCGCGTCGAGCTGACGGTGACCGACGCCGACACCGCCCAGGCATTCGGTTCGGGCGATGTCCCGGTCCTCGCCACGCCCCGGGTGCTGGCGCTGGCCGAAGCAGCGACGGTGGCCGCGCTGGCCGCCGGGCTCGACACCGGCCAGACCACCGTCGGCACACGGGTCGAACTCGACCATGTCGCCGCGACCACGGTCGGACGGCGCGTGACGGCCCTTGCGATCCTGGCCAAAGTGGATGGCCGGCGCCTGCTCTTCGATATCGTGGTGCGCGACGGTGACGAGCTGGTCGCGGAGGGCCGGGTGGAGCGGGTGATGCTCGATCGCCAGCGGTTCCTGGCGAAGGCGTTCGACGTCTCGTGATCGAGCTGCGCCCGGTGGCCGACGGGGTGTTCGTCGCGCGCACCCAACCACTCGATGTGAACGTGACCGTCGTGCTCGGCGACGACACCGCGCTCGTGATCGACACGCTGTCGACCGACGCGCAGGCCCGCGGGTTGCTCGACGCGATCCGGTCCGTGACGTTGTTGCCGCTGACCGTCGCCGTCACGCACTTCCATTTCGACCACTGCTTCGGCACCGCCGTGCTGGCGGAGGGCGGCCGACCGGTGTGGGGCCACCCGTACGTCGTGACCGAGCTCACCGAGCGCGGCCGGCACTGGCAGTCACGGTGGTACGACGAGTGGGCGTCGGCCGAGCCCGAACTGGCGGCGGGGCTCGCGGCCGCCACCGTTGTAGTCCCGGACCACCTGGTACGGGATTCGGCAACGATCGACCTTGGCGGCCGGAACGTCACTCTCAGCCATCCCGGTCGCGCCCACACCGCCGGTGACCTCATGGCCTACGTTACCGACGTCGACGTCCTCGTAGCCGGTGACCTGGTCGAAGAGGGCAACCCGCCGGACTTCTCCGATGCGTACCCGCTGGAGTGGCCGGAGGCGTTGCGCCGGTTGTTCGATCTCGCCTCGGAGACGACGCTGATCGTGCCCGGCCATGGCGCGATCGTCGACGCGGAGTTTGTCGACGCCCAACACGCCCAGCTCGCCGAGCTCGACTGGCTGATCCGCTACGGCCATCGGGATGGTGCCACCGTGCAGTCGTTGGCGTCGCGTGGACCGTTCCCGGTCGAGACGAACCACGTGGCCGTGACGCGCGGCTTCGCCGCGCTCGCCGGCCACTGACCGGCCACGGCTCGACTGTCCGATCCGTCCGAACTCGAGCGGGCCGTTGATCACTCTCCCGGATTAACGATGCCTGTCCTGGTGGCGTCGACCGGTACACTCGGCGCTCCAGCGGGCCGGATGACTCGCCACAGACGACAAAGTCCTGCGTACGGCACCCGTCGGCCGATCGGTTTGTGACGTTAGCTGATCGACCGAAACCCGCTCCACCTTTAGCGATTAACACCCGTCGATTATTGGATGAGACGAGTTGTGATTTGTAGAACCATGAGGCCAGTGTGTAGGGACCTGGCTCGAACGATGTGGTGGGCTGCATGAGGCCGTTGGGTGCGGCGGATCCGAAAACCATCGGACCGTATCAGCTCCTTGGAGTCCTCGGCTCCGGCGGCATGGGCCGGGTCTATCTCGGCGCGTCACGAACGGGTCGCCGCGTCGCCATCAAGGTCATCCGGCCTGACCTCGCCGAGGATCCGATCTTCCGCGACCGGTTCACCCGCGAGGTCGTCGCCGCCGGTCGCGTGAGCCCGCTGTTCACCGCGCTGGTCGTCGACTCCGACACCGAGGCCGCCGCACCGTGGCTGGCCACGACATACATCGAGGGCGTATCGCTCGACCGGCACGTGCTGGACGACGGTGCGATGGGCATCGACGACGTGCTCTCGCTGGCCGCCGGGCTCGGCGAGGCGCTCACCTCGATCCACACGGTCGGCCTCGTCCACCGCGACCTCAAGCCGAGCAACATCCTGCTGAACGACAGCGGGCCGCACATCATCGACTTCGGTCTCGCGCTCGGCACCGAGCAGACCCGCCTGACCACGAGTCGGGTCGTCGGCACGCCGGCGTACATGGCGCCGGAGCGGCTCCGCGGTGAGGCCGCCGGACCGCCCAGCGACGTCTTTTCGCTCGGTGCCACGCTCGTCTTCGCCGCGACCGGCCGGGATCTCGTCGATGACGCCAGCGTCTACGAGCAGGTGCTGCAGATCGCCGAAGGCCGGTTCACGCTGACCGACGTGCCCTCGCGGCTGCGCGCACTGGTCATCCGGTGTGTGAGCTTTCATCCGGAGGATCGGCCGACCGCCGCGGAACTCACCCGCTTCGTGGTCGCGCTCGGCGCCGTGACGCCCGGCCTGGGCGTCGAAGACGTCACTGTCAAGATCTCCACGAAGCACCGGGCCGAAGCGCGTGCGGCCGGCATCCCGGTCCGTACGACGCCACGGCGCAACGGCGACGAGCAGAGCCTGCCGGCCGACGACCAACCGGCCGACGGCGTCACGCCCGAGGGGTGGCCGGAGGAGACCTGGACCCCGGACGGCCCC
>DATCXD010000272.1:0-2028 GCA_036566005.1 Micromonosporaceae bacterium
CGGGCCGTACCCGCGGATCACGCCGCGCGCGGCGAGCTTGTCGAGCCGGGCTTGGGCGGTGCCGCGGGCGACGTGGAGGCGCCGCGCCGACTCGACGACGCCGATGCGCGGTTCGGCCGCCAGCAACGCCAGGAGCCGCGCGTCAAGATCGTCAATAGCGGGTACGTGACGGTCCGATTGCATACATGACGACTATCATGAGCTGGACATAATGACCAGCAATTCACCGAAGTCGCGGGTCAGGTCGCACAGGTTGACCACCTTCCAGCCGTCGAATTGACCAGCCGCGAGGGGGCGATGACGCTGGATGAACACCCATCACGAATGGAGCTGTGCAATGACGCAGGCCATGGACCGCGCGACCCGCCACGACATGGATGCCGTCGACTCCGCGGACACCCTCGATGCGTCCGTTGACCTCGATGCACTCATTGGCGCCGTCGCTCACGACATCGCCACCGACCCGTTCCCGGTCAAGGGGCTGGACCACATCCGGTTCTACGTTGGCAACGCGAAACAGGCGGCGCACTTCTACTCCACCGGCTTCGGCATGACCGCGGTCGCGTATCGCGGCCCGGAACAGGCCAGCGGCGTAGCTGGCGCAGCCGCCCAGCAGGCGTGTCGAGACCACGCCGAATACGTCCTCACGAGCGGATCGGCCCGCTTTGTCTTTGCCGGTCCGGTACGCGCGGACGCTCCGGCCGCCATCCACCACGCGAAACACGGCGACGGCATCGTCGACATCGCGCTCGAGGTGCCGGATGTCGACAAGGCGTACGCCCACGCGCTCATGCAGGGCGCGACCGGCCTCGAAGAGCCACACGACGAGACGGACGAGCACGGCACCGTACGGGTCGCGGCCATTGCGACGTACGGGGAGACGCGCCACAGCCTGATCGACCGCTCGAATTACAGCGGCCCGTTCCGTCCCGGTTTCGTCGCGCGCGATCCGATCATCGATCGCAGCGCCGCCATCGAGGCGGGCATCCAGCCCAAGCGCTTTTTCCAGGCCGTCGACCACGTCGTCGGCAACGTCGAACTGGGCAAGATGGACGAGTGGGTCGAGTTCTACAAGCGTGTGATGGGCTTCACGAACATGGCTGAGTTCATCGGCGACGACATCGCCACCGACTACTCGGCCCTGATGAGCAAGGTCGTGGCCAGCGGTACGCGCAAGGTCAAGTTCCCGCTCAACGAGCCGGCCGTTTCCCAGCGCAAATCCCAGATCGACGAGTATCTGCAGTTCTACCAAGGTCCGGGCGCGCAGCACGTCGCGATCGCGACGAACGACATCATCCGTAGCGTCGACGTCATGCGGGCGGCCGGCGTCGAGTTCCTGGACACGCCGGACAGCTACTACTCCGATGCTGAGCTGCGGGAACGGATCGGCACCGTACGAGTGCCGATCGACGAGTTGCAGTCGCGCAAGATCCTGGTGGACCGGGACGAGGACGGCTACCTGCTGCAGATCTTCACGAAGCCCGTGCAGGACCGGCCGACCGTGTTCTTCGAGTTGATCGAGCGGCACGGCTCACTCGGCTTCGGCAAGGGCAACTTCAAGGCGTTGTTCGAGGCGATCGAGCGTGAGCAGGAGCGGCGCGGCAACCTCTGACGCTCGGCCGACCACGCGATAGCTCAACCCGCCACCAGACGCACTCAGCCGTCCGACACTCAGCCCACCGTCCGACGCTCAGCCGACCGCCTGACTGCCGCCTGACGCCCAGCCCGGCACCTGACGCTCAGGCCGCCGGCGCGCGAGTGTGACACTGGAATCGAGACCTGGCCGGACTACTGTGTTGAAGACCGTGTCAAGCAGGTGTCGCGCGTCGGTGGCGCCCGCGCGACACCGGTGGG
Organism: Micromonosporaceae bacterium; assembly: GCA_036566005.1. Lineage (GTDB taxonomy): Bacteria > Actinomycetota > Actinomycetes > Mycobacteriales > Micromonosporaceae > DASQPR01. Next base: position 1,855 of record DATCXD010000272.1, read on the forward strand.
TAAGACCGCAGCCGGTACGCTTGATCGCGCTGCAACCGGCAGCGGCGGCGAAAGGCAACGAGTGAGCGAAATCGCGTCCGGCTGGTACAAGGATCCGGCCGACCCGACGACCCAGCGTTACTGGGACGGCGAGGTCTGGATCGGGGATCCCCTGCCCGCCGACGCGACCCCGCC
>DATCXD010000278.1:0-7321 GCA_036566005.1 Micromonosporaceae bacterium
TCAAAACCGGAGCCAAGATCACTCCCATCGAGGGTGCGGCCGATAGTGGTCTGGCCGACGCCGCCGGCATCGCTGCGCTCCTGCGCTGGTGAGCGCAGCATCGCCGCGCCGCTGCGCTGGTGAACGCTCTCACCGGTAGCCCACTTGAGCAGTCGACCGACTCTGCGGGCCGTCCGTAGATTAATGGGGACGCGCGAACCGGTCAGGATCGCTAGCATTCGCGCCATGTCTCGAGTCGCGCCCGCGGTGACGGCGGTCGATCTTGTCCGTACATTTCAACCGCGCAAGCAGCCATTGGTCACGGCGCTCGATGCGGTGAATCTGTCGGTCGACCAGGGCGAGGTACACGGCCTGCTCGGGCCGAACGGCGCCGGCAAGACGACGTTGGTCAAGATATTGACCACGGTCCTTTTGCCCACGTCGGGCCGCGCGGAGATCTGCGGCCACGACGTCGTGCGTGACGCCAAGGCCGTACGCCCAATGATCGGCATCGTCTTCGGCGGGGAACGCGGCCTCTACACGCGGCTCACCGCCCGTCAGAACCTCGAGTACTGGGCGTCGCTGTACCGCCTGCCCGGATCCCAGATCAAACCGCGCGCCGCCGGCCTTCTCGAACGCGTAGGTCTCGCCGAGAAGGCGGACGCCCGCGTCGAGACGTACTCCCGAGGCATGAAGCAGCGCCTGCACCTTGCGCGCGGCCTCATCGCCGGCGCGAAGGTGCTCTTCCTCGACGAGCCCACCGCCGGCATGGATCCGTTGGCGGCCCGCGAATTCCGCAACCTCATCACCGAGATTCGCAGCGAGGGCACGACCATCCTGCTGGCGACGCACGACATGGTCGAGGCCGAGGTGCTGTGTGACCGGGTGACGCTGATCGACCGCGGTCGGATCCTCGCCACCGAATCACCCCGCTCACTCGGCCGGCTCGTGTCCCGGTTCCAGCGCATCGACGTTGACGGTGCCGATCGGGAGTTGCTCGACCGGGTCGCGGCGCTGCCGGGCGTCGAGAGCATTGCGCCCGGGACCGAAGGCCACCGCATTCATGTCGACGGCGACGAGCACGTCTCGATCGTGCTCAAGGTCATCGTCGAGGGCGGTGTCGTCGGGGTGCGGACCTCACGACCAAGTCTTGAAGAGGTGTACGTCGGCCTGATCGGCGACCGTGGGCTCCAGGTGTAGCGATGCGTGGGTTTCGTGCCGGCTTCCGACTGCAGCTGTCGTTCTTTCGCAACTACCCGGACATGTTGATCCCGCTGCTGACCGCGCCGTTGTTCACCATCATCTTCTCGATGGTGCTGCGTCACGGCGGACGAAGCGACCTCTCCGGCTATGCGGTCATCGCTCCGTTCTACATGTCGCTGTGGTGGTTCGCCATTTTCAACGGCGGCTGGGTGATCCAGACCGAGCGCTGGGAGGGCACGATCGACTACCTGGTCGCTGCCCCGACCGGTTTCGCGTCGGTAATCGTGGGCCGAATATCGACGATGATGTTCGCTGGTGCGTTCGCCTTCGTCGAGGTCTGGCTCTTCGGCCGGTACGTACTGCACGCGACCGTCACGATTCACCATCCGTACGTATTCGGGGCATCACTGCTACTGACGCTGTTCGCCATGACCACGACGTCGCTGTTCATGGCGAATCTGTTCGTGTTGAGCCGCAGCGCCGTGACGTTCTCGAATTCGGCGAGCTATCCGATCTACTTGCTCGGCGGAATACTCGTACCGATCGCGCTCCTGCCGGGCTGGCTTCAGCCGGTGACGAACATCGTGTTCCTGTCCTGGTCGGCTCGACTGCTGCGCGGCAGCCTCGGCGCGACGCCGATCGCGAATGCCGGTTTCGACCTGGCGATGGTGTTCGTGCTGGGGTTGGCCGCGCTCATCCTGGCCAGCGCACTGCTGACGCGGATCCTGCGGCGCGCGCAGCAAACCGGTGAGCTGGCGCTGCGATGACGACGTTACGCATCATGCGCTATGCGCTCCTGTCCGGCGCGTACGACTACGGATCGATCTACACGTGGCGCAGCTGGCTCGGCGGATGGTTCCTTCGCGTCCTCGCCCAGGTCTCGTTCTTCGCCCTGATCGGCCGACTGTTAGGTGCCGAGCAGCAGACGTGGTTCCTCCTGGTCGGCAACGCCGTGATGCTCGCCGCGATGGAGGGCGTGTGGGCCTTGAACATGGTCAGCTGGGAACGCAGCGCCGGGACCCTGCCGCTGCTCGCGGCGAGTCCTACGAGTCCCGTTCTCGTGCTCGCCTCCCGTGGCGTCTATCTCATCGCCGACGGCTCGATATCGGCGCTCGGTGCCCTATTCGTGCTCGGGCCCCTATTCGGGCTGCCGCTACCCTGGCCGCGGGTCCTGCTCGTGATCCCGTTGACCATCCTCGTCGGCGCGTCGGCCTATTGCCTCGGCACGTTCCTCGGCGGCATTGTGCTGGGCTACCGCGGAGTGAACAGCCTCGTCGCCAACGTCGGACTGGTCGCCGTGATGACGCTGTGCGGGATCAACGTGCCCCTCGCGGCGTACCCCGGTCCCATTGCGTGGATCTCTCAATGCCTGCCGGTGACCCATGGGCTGATCGCCGTCCGCGACGTCCTTTCCGGAAACCTGGCCGCTGCTGGTGTGCAAGCCCTCATCGAGGCCGCCGTGGCCGTTTGCTGGCTGGGCATCTGTCTTCTCACGTTCCGCTGGTTCGTCTATCGCGGCCGGCGTAGCGGATCGCTCGAGTACGCCACCTGACGACCCCAACACGTCGACTGGCGTGCCGCGGTTGTACGGAAGTTGGCCGCTCGGACGCGCCGAAGCCGCCCAAGTTCCGTACAAGTGGCGGCGCTGGAGCCGCGCTACTCGGGTGGCAGCGCCTCGTCCACCGACAGCGCACCGTCGACGTGGTATACCGCGAGGACGGCGCTGAGCGACAGCGACGCGTACACGTGCGGGAACGTACCGCCGTCCGTAGCCGCCTCCCAGCGCAGTGACTCCCCCATCGCCGCGGCATCGACAGCAATGACGACGAGTTCGGGCTCGTCCGCGAAGAACCGACGGGCCGTGCCACCCGCCTGTTCCCGCGACGAAAAGTGGGTGAACCCAGACCTTCGGTCGAACGACGAGCCGGCGAACCATCCAGCGGCCTCGAACTCGGCCCACTCAAGCGGCAGCAGAATCTTGTAGATCACCATGGCAGGACTGTCTACCAGACATTCCCGCAGCACCAGGCGGCACGCATGACCGCTCGATCCACAAAATCGCTGGACACGCACTCACCGACGGTCCATGGTCGGCCGCATGCAACAGAACGAGATCTGGGACGTCGAGACCGCTCAGCGCTACGACACGCCCGGCACCGGGATGTTCGCGCCCGAAGTCCTGCGGCCGACGGTAGACCGCCTCGCCCAACTCGCCGGCGACGGACAGGCGATCGAGTTCGCCATCGGAACCGGCCGCGTGGCGATCCCGCTCGCCGAGCGAGGAGTGCCGGTCACCGGCATCGAACTGTCCCAGCCGATGATCGATCAACTGCGAACGAAGGCTGACGAAGCAACGATTCCGGTGCTCATCGGCGACATGGCGACCACCGTCGCTCCCGGCGAGTACACACTCGTGTATCTGGTCTTCAACACAATCTCCAACCTGCTCACCCAGACCGAGCAGGTCGAATGCTTCCGAAATGCGGCTCGTCACCTCACGTCCGGCGGCCGGTTCGTCATCGAACTCTGGGTGCCTGAACTGCGCAGGCTCCCACCGGGTCAGCCGGCCACGGTCTGGCAGTCCGAACCCGGCTACATCGGCTTGGACACCTACGACGTTCTCCACCAGCACGTTGTGTCCCACCACTTCAGATTCGACGAGAGCACACAGGCCCGGCTGTTTCGCAGTCCGCACCGCTACATCTGGCCGGCCGAACTCGACCTCATGGCGCAGTTGGCGGGATTCCAACTCGAGGCCAGGCACGCGGACTGGACCGGAGGCGAGTTCACAGCCGAGTCCCGTTCCCACGTATCCGTCTACCGCATCCCGCCGGACCACTAGCTGCGGCGGTCGGGCTCGCCGTCGGGTGTCTCGCGGACCACGCATCTGCTGCAGTCACCGGGGACGCCAACCGGCTTGACCGAACGGCGGCGTCAGCATAGCATTCTGATATCAGTTTTAGTCGCGCCGAGATGCGCATGCGGCGGCGCAGCGGACCGGTGTGGGACAAGGCGGATCCGTGAACATCAACGAGAATGCGCCCACACTGAATGGCTTGCTCGGGCGGTCCGGCGGCGGCGCTGAGGTCGAGGCCGGTCCCGTGACGCCGGCGATCGAGGTCAGTCACCTGAGCAAAGACTTCGGCGCGAGAAGCGCGGTTTCGGACGTGTCGTTCAGCATCGCCCGCGGCGAGGTCTTCGGGTTGCTCGGCCCGAACGGCGCCGGCAAGTCCACGATCGTGCGGATCCTCGGCACCCTCATCGCACCGACGTCGGGCTCGGCGACGGTCGCGGGAATCCCGCTGACCGGCGAGAACGGCGTCGAGATCCGCCGACGGATCTCGATCATGCCCGAGTCGCCAGGACTCTATCTACGCCTGAGCGTGATCGAAAACCTCGAATGTTTCGCCGACCTCTACGAGGTCCCCGACCCGGGCGATCGCATCGACCGTGTCCTGCGGGCCGTCAACCTGGCCGACCGGGCGAAGGATGCCTGCGGCGTTCTGTCCAAAGGTCTGCGTCAGCGGGTCGCCTTGGCCAGAGCGCTGCTGAGCCAACCAGACGTGCTGTTTCTCGACGAGCCAACCGCCGGCCTGGATCCGGTGGCCATTCGAGACGTCCATGAGCTGATCGGCGCGCTGGGCCGCGGCGGCGTCACGATCTTCCTCACGACGCATCGGCTCGACGAGGCCGAGCGCCTCTGTACCCGAGTGGCGATCTTGAACCGGTCATTGCGCACGGTCGGGCGACCCGAGGATCTGCGTGAGCAACTGTTCGCGAAGACGCTCGTGGCCAGGACGCGCATCCCGCTCGCCACGCCGGACACAGTCTTCGCCGGCCTTCCGGCCGTCTCCAGTTGGCGGCAGGACCACCCCGCCACTTACGTCCTCGCGGTCTCCGAATCGGCAATCGCCGCACCGGCCGTGACTCGAGCTCTCGTGGCCGCCGGCGCCGACGTGTTGTCGGTCAGCGAGTCACCGCACTCGCTTGAGGACGTCTATCTCGAGCTGATCAACCATGACCAGGAAGCGAGCGTCCGATGACGGTGAATACCAGGCGTGTCGGCGCCATCGTTCGCAAGGAACTCCGCGAGTACCGGCGCAACGGCTCCCTGGTCATCGGGGCGATGGCGGTCCTTCCGCTGTTGTTTGTCGTGCCGCCACTCATCGACGTGTTCGCATTGCCGGCGTCCTCGGCGAGCGAATTGCGACACGGGGAACCGCTGCTCTACATGCTGGGCATCCCAGCGATCGTGCCCGCGGCGATCGCCGCCTACTCGATCGTCGGCGAGCGCCAGCAGGGCACGCTGGAGCCGGTGCTCGCGACGCCGATTCGCCGCGAGGAGTTCCTGTTGGCCAAGGCCCTGGCGGCCATCATCCCATCGCTCGCCGTCGCGTACGCCGTCTATGCCCTCGTCCTCGCCTGCATCGGGCTCTTCGCCGACCCGGCGGTGGCGTCGGCGCTCGTACGCGGCCCGGAGATACTCGCCCAGTTGGTCTTCACGCCGCTACTCGCCGCGTGGTCGATCTGGATCGGGACAGCGATCTCCGCCCGATCGAGCGACGTCCGGGTCGCGCAGCAACTGGGCATGTTGGCGAACCTTCCCTCGGTCGCGATCACGACGCTCATCGCGTACGACGTGATCCACGCGACGTTCGGGCTTGTCCTGGGCCTCGCGGTCGCGCTACTGGCCCTCAACGGATTCGGTTGGCGACTAACGTCGGCGCTGTTCGACAGCGAGCGGCTGATCGCCGGCGCGCGTTGATGAAACGTGTGCCGGCAACTACGAAAGGCGCTCGTCCGAGCGGCGCGCCGCGATGACGGCCCGAGCTTCGTGGCGACGGTCCAGCGCTACCCGAAGAATTGGTAGACGGCCGACGTCGCCTTCCGTACGTCGGACGCCGGCGGCGCCTTGATGCCTGGGGGCGAGCCGACGTGGCTGAACGCAAAGTCCATGGCCAGGTAGTGGTTGCCACTGAGGTGAAGGTGCGCCGGTCGGCCACTCTCGTCGAGCACCAGCGTGAACGGCTCGGCTTTGGCCACTGCTCCGGCGTCGTCGACGTCATCGGGATCGGGCGAGAGACTGCCGCCGGCTTGGCTGAGATCGACGGTGCCGGTCACGTGCGTGGGATCCGTCTCGTGTACGTCGGCGACGGCGCTGAAGAGATCGCTGACGTGGAGCGGATCGCCCTCGTCGGCCAGATCGAACGGCAGGCTGTCCTGGTCCGAGATCTTCGACAGCGCTAACCGGTACCAGACTTTCGGTTGGATACCCTGCTGGCGGCTGACCGTACCTAGGTCGATCTTCATCCACAACGCCGAGCCGATCTGAGTGAAGGCGATGTCGCCGTGAACACCGTCCTCAAGGCCAACGAAGTCGATCGTCGCCGCACGATGCGCGGGATCCATACGGCCGGTGGCGGTCAAACCCGCGTATTTCACGACGACGGTGTAACCGTGGTCGAGGTTGACCATCGCTGTATCAAAGGTGTCCGTGCCGTCGGCGGCGGCCGGTGGCGCCGACGTCGCGGGCGCGGACGTGAGCACGCCGATGCCGCGAGCGGCACCGGTCGACAGTGAGCAGGCCGACAGGGTCAGGCCGACCAAGGCGAGCGCAATGACGCCCGCGACGATGACGCGGCGCCGCTTCATGGATCCTCCGGAATGCATTGCGCCGAGGGCCGGATCGGCCGCGGGCGTCGGAACACTGTAAATGAGATCCGTCGTGTTGTCCGCCCTGTTGCAACGAGAAGGACGCACAAATGACGGTAGGCCGCCTCGACGGATCGAGGTGCACCCTCGCGTTCCGCGTATGACGGGCTGCTTCGCCAAATCCGGCACTCGCCGACGGCCGGCGTCCGTATCGTGGCCGTCGAGCAGGGCTCACATAGCGCCGGGGGAGGCTGTTGTGCGTCGACGTCTGGTCACCGGCGTGACCGCCGCGATCGCCGCCGCGGTGTGTGCCGCCGGATGCTCGTCGCCACCCAGCCCGCCAACGAGCGGGACGTCGACCGTGACGAGCGGTCCGCCGGCGTCGACCCCCGCTCGCGGCAGCCCGCAGCTCGAGGGGTCGAGAACTCCGATGCCAGGCTCGTCGAGGTCGACCGACTCGCTGCTTCCGAACGACGGCAACGGCGGC
>DATCXD010000294.1:0-12603 GCA_036566005.1 Micromonosporaceae bacterium
GAGGATCACGTCCGCCTCCGCCACCACATCGACCGGGCGGGAAGCGATGCGCAGCCCCGCGTTTTCCGCCAGGCGCACCGTACGGCCCGACCGGCCCGCCAACGAGGTGACGACGTCATGCCCGCCCTCGCGCAATGCCCAACCGAGCCCGGAACCCATGTGCCCGGCACCAATCAAGCCAATGATCTTCATTCGCGCAATCTAGTACTGCAACCCACAACCAAGGTCCACAGACGGCTGGCCACTCGATTCGCGAGATCGATACGCCAACCTCGGCATTTGAGTGCGTTGCGGCTTCCTTCTGCGGCGAGCGCTGAGCCGATCGGTGCCGCGATCACCGGCGTACCGACCGGACCATCGGATGGGCCTGTGTGGCACAGGTACGACGACCACTGTCCACACGGCAAGCACCCGCGGACTGCCGTGACCGTCAGAGATGGGCCTGAACTGTGGGAACGCGGTTCGTATTCTGACAAGCATGGCCCACATAGTTGTACGTGCGCGAGCCGCCCGCTGCGGTTCGCGCATACCGCTTCCACCGTGTGGTACTGACGGTTTGGGTTGGCCCGAATCGGCGAGTTGCTGGACCTGGTCGGCCTGTGGGTAACGGTGACTACGCGCGCTGACAAAACAGCGGCGGTATGCAGTCGGCACCCGCGATCAAGTTGTGCCTCAAACAACGAATTGTCGTCCGAGGCACACGCCTGAGACCTCCTGTCTGCGACCTGGTGGTCATCACGCCGAGCCGACCGTAGGTGGCCGCCCGAATACCGGAAGCTTGCTGTATGGGCCGCGGATGATCCTGTCGGCTGTCGCCGTCGTTGCGGCAGCGCAGCAGGCTCAGCGCCGGATTGGCATCAGTACTGAGAAGCGTCCGGCGTTGCCGGGTGTCCGGATGGCCAGCGGGCGGATCGGTCCGTCGAGGTCCAGAACGAGCTGGCCGTCGCCCCCGGCGTCGAGGGCTTGAAGGAGGAACTCTGGATTCACCGCGACTTGGTGGGGGTCGTCGCTGTCCCATTCGGATGGTTTGACCACCCTGAGCCCGCTGTGGGGGTGTACCGACAGGACGGCCACCGGAGACGCGATGCCGGCGTGTTCCCGGGTGACCAGCGACGTCACCTCCGGTGTGAGGGTCGCCCGCAACGCAGCCACGTCGACAGGAATCCGACGCCGCTCGGCCCCGTCAGCCGACTCGGCGAGCAGCCGCCGGTGGTCGGGGAACTCGCCGGAGACCGCCATGCCGGTCACCCGGTGCCCGGCGATCTCGACCACCAGAGAACTGCCGGCAACAGTCAGCATCACCGGGTCGGCGGCGCCGTCAAGCCGCCCCCGAATCTCGTCGATGAAGGCCGCCGGTACCACGACCCGCACCGACGGGCCGTCGACGGTAGCCGCCACCTGCGCGACGGCCAGCCGGAAACGGTCGGTGGCAACCACCTCCAGCCCGCCGGGTTCAGCCGCGACGAGCACGCCGCCGAGCACGGGCAGCGCGGGATCGGTGCTCGCCGCGAAGCGGACCGCGTCGGTCGCCGCCGCCAACTCGGCGGCGGCGACGGTCACGCGGGTAATCGGATCGGTCATGTTCCCCTCCCGGGAATCGAGCAGCTGATGGACGCGGGACAGTTCACGGCGGGCGTCAGCGAGACCGTCCTCCAGACGGCGCAGGTGCGCATCGACCAGGCGGCGCGCGGCCGCCGTGTCCGGCAGCACCGCCAACACCTGTGCGATCTCCACCAGCGGCATGCCGACCCGACGCAGACCCGCCACCAGGCGGGCCGGGGCGACTTGCCGCCCGGCGTACCAGCGGTAACCGGTGTCCGGGTCGACCTCGGCCGGGACCAGCAACTCGGCCCGGTCGTAGAACCGCAGGGCACTCGTCAACCCGGTCGCCCGGGACATTTCCCCGATGCCGCGCAGTTGATCACGCACGTCGTCCGCCGTCACACTCTCCACACCCGGAACTCTGAGGGCTCAACCAGGTGGAGAGTCAAGCACGCGCCGTCCGCCCCACGGCGGTTGCGGGCGGGGGCCCCAGCCGCGCTTCCCGACATTCCGCGTCGACGCAGGCGAGGCCATCACACCGATGACACAACACTTATCGGCATGACAGTGCGTTGCCGACCAGTCGACCATGACGCTGCGCAACAGCGGCGACTAGATCCACTGTTGAGCGTCAGGCGGGACGGAAACGTCAAGCATCTGGTGGGACACGACATCGGATCGGTTATGGGCACGTCGCCTTGACCGTGCCGGTGACGAACCGGACCGGCGTGTCGAGTACGAGCGTGGCCGTCCTCGTGTCGCCGGGGCTCAGCACCACCGGGTGGCTCATCACCTTGTGCGTCCCGCCGCCGCGCGGGAACGACCACGTGCCGGATTCCTTGCCCGGGCCGGGACCGGTGAAATCCCAGTGGTAGTTGACGGTTATCGGTCCCACAGCGGCGTGGATCGTCGACACGAACGTGACCGAACACGGCAAGGTCGACGGCGCCCGGGTGATCTTCGACGCGCTCGCCCCACACTTCTGCGTGTACGTCATCGACGCCCGCCGTGACACGGGCGTCACGACGACGAATGCGGCCGTCACCCGGCCGTTGGGCGTGCTGATCTTTCCGAACGCGTGACTGAACTGATGCGACCCCGCGCGGGCGAACGTGAACGATGCGGTGCCCGACGCGATCGCCGTGCTGACCCACCGATAGCTGATTGTGACGGGGCCGGTCGCGGTGACGGTGGCGACGCCGTTGGTCGACCGAGGGCAGTCCGGGCCGACGTACGTCGGCGGCTTCATGGCGGCGTTCGTGATCGACACGGTCACCCGCACGTTTGTCCGAGTGGAGGCGGGCGTCGGCGTCTGTGCGACCGGTGTCGTGGCCGTGGTCGGTGTTTCCGGCGGGGGAGCGGTGGAGTCGGGTTCGGGCGAGACCGCCGGGAGCAAGCCGGGCGACCGGACAGCGCCGCCGCTGTCGCCCAGGCCGCCAAAAGCGAGGAAACCGACGGCGACGAGCACTCCGATCGCCACTACTGCGGCCGACACGATCAGTGCGATGGGCCGGTGCGGCGGCACCGCCGCGAACTCGACCGTGTCGTCGGGCTGCGGTGGGAATTGCTCCAACATGCCGGCCTCCGAGCTGGCAGGGATGCGGCCGCGGCTCACATTGCCGGTCCAGCGTCAAGCGCGCAAGTCAACGGCGTGCACCTTTACGTTGCGCAAACGTTGCCGTATCGGTGCGTCATCAGACGTGGTACGGGGTGCACGGCGGCTGCGCGACCGCGATCACCAGGGCGGACGGCCGGTCATTTAGTGGCGCGGTCGGCAGTTGCGAAGGGCTTCGACCGACTTCGCGACTCGGTCGGCGCGCGTCTCCGGCTTCTTGGCGTCGGTCACCCAGGTCGCGTACGTGTTCTGATTCGTGTACGACAGCGTGTCGTAGAACGCGCGCGGCCGGATCGGCGCCCAATGCGGCGGCGAGGTCGTCCGGCAGCGTCACGATGCGCGGCGCGTCGTCGACCTCGACCGTCACGTCGAGCATGTCGCCGGCGGCGACGCCGGAACCGGCGCGATGCTCCGCGCTGACCCCGATCCAGTAGGAGCCGCCCATCGGCGCGATCGTCGTGCGGTACGTGTAGCCGCCGAGCGTCACCCGCACGGCCGGGCGTTTGCCGGCGCCGAGCCCGGTGACGATCTCGTCCGGCACCTCGATGCCGGTGGCCGTTTTGCCGCTCAGCTGGAGTTCGCCGCGAAATTTCATACGCGTCCGCTCCGCAATGTCATACTCCACAGTGTGACAGGCGCCGGGCCCCGACCATTGCCGCGACGGTCGGGTAGCGGTCGGCCGGATCCGGTCGCGTCGCGCCTCAGGCGAAAAATGCGTCCGGATCCGTGTCGATAATGGTCGGTCGTTCGGCGGGAACCACGTACTGCTCGGTCAGCACGGTCATCGGCCCAGGCCACGTCGCGACGGCCACCTCGATCGCCCGGTGTTCGGCGTCGTACGCCGTGTGCAGCAGGTGCAGCACCGGAGTGTCCGGGCGGATGGCGAGGATCTCGCACTCCTCGCGGGTCGGCAGGCGCGCCGAGACCTGGTCGGTCGCGGTCGCGTACGCGCGACCGGTGACGTCCTCGACCTCCTGGTAGAGCGGCCGACCGAACGCTTCGCGGCGGGCGAGCGACGTGCCGTCCGCGTCGGCCGTCCGCAGCCAGGACGCGCCGACCTCGACGGTGGCGTCCTGCGTGCGGACGACGTGCCGCCGGAACACCAACTCGGTGCCGACCGGCAGTCCGAAGGCGTCCGCCACCTCGCCCGGGGCCGGCGCACGGCCGACGTCGATGAGCTGCTGACGATAGCGCGCGGCGAGGTCGGCGTGGTAGCCGCGCTGCGGTCCGTACCGACCACGGGACAGTCGGTTCAGCCGCCGCCGCGTGCCGCGGACATACGTTCCCGAGCCGGGCTTGGTGATCAGCACGCCCTCGAGGCGCAGCTGGTCGATCGTGCGCTGGACGGTCTGCTTCGCGACGCCGAACATCTCGGCGATCGCGGGGATGGACGGCAGGCGTTCACCCGGCGCCCAGTCGCCGCGGCGGATCCGGGCGCGGAGTTGGGCCGCGATCTGCCGGTGCGGGTGTTCGGTCATACCGGGGTTGACCGCGGGGTCGATCGTCACGGGAGTCCCGTCCTTGCTTAGCGGTTGGTGGGCGAATGTCTGGGTTAGGTCATGATGAGCCGCCTGTCCGACATAACCTAGCTTCCTAGGATGCGCTACGCGGTGTGACACGCCGCAAAATTAAAGATGGGTACGGCAAAACTGACGCAACCGACAAACAATGCGGACCAGGTCTCCCGTGGACCTTGAGGGTTCCCGCGGGGATTACTTCGCGGTCGGCCCGCCGCGACGACGGAGATACTTCTCGAACTCCTGCGCGATCTCGTCGCCGGACGCGGCGCGCATGCTCCCGTCGACCGCGCGTTCTTCGAGTTCGCGCACGTAGTCGGCCAGCTCGGAATCCTGCTCGGCCGCGACCCGCAGTTTGCGTTCCCAGGACGCCGACTCCTCAGCCAGATCCATCATCGGGACCGGCAGGTCGAGGACGTCCTCGACGCGGTGCAGCAGGGCGAGCGTCGCCTTCGGGCACGGCGGGTTGTTCGCATAGTGCGGCACGTGCACCCAGAACGACAACGAGTCCAGTTCGGCGCGCGTGCATGCGTCGTGGAGCACCCCGACGATCCCGGTCGCGCCCTCGTACCGGGTGGGCGTCAGGTCGAACTTCTCGGCCGAGTCCCGGGCGCCGGCGTTGCCGCTGATCGGCAACGGCCGGGTGTACGGCACGTCGGCCAGCAGCGCGCCGAGCACGACGATGCGCTCGACTTCGAGGCTGTGGCAGATCTCCAGGATTTCGTCGCAGAATGTACGCCAGCGCATGCTCGGCTCGATCCCGCGAATCAGGAGCACATCGCGCTCGGCGTCGGGCGGGCTCGCCACGGAGAAGTGCGTCGTCGGCCACTCGATGCGCCGGGTCTCGCCGTCGATCAGCGTCACTGTCGGCCGGTTGACCTGGAAGTCGTAGAACTCTTCCGGGTCGATCGCGGCCACCTCGCGGGCCGACCACACCTGCTCCAGGTGCTCGACCGCAGCGGTCGAAGCGTCGGCCGCATCGTTCCAGCCCTCGAACGCCGCGATCGCCACCGGGTTGCGCAGCACAGGTAGCCCGTCGAACTCGCTCACCCGACCAGCCTACTGGTACCGATACCGGCCGCCCCTGCTCGACACCGCTACGTGGCCGCGTGAACACGTCCGCACCCGGCGGACATGAGACGGGTTAGCAGCGCCCGAGCCCGATTGCGTAGGCTCTTGGCGTGGTTACGGGTGAGTCATTCGATCTCGGCGGATTGCTGGCGCGGCGCGGCGCGGAGCGGTACGAACTCCAGGCGCGCTACGTGAACCCACAACTGTCGAAGATGCTGCACGCGATCGGCTTCGACAAGATCTACACGCGTGCCCAGGGCGCCTATCTCTATGACGACGAGGGCAACGACTACCTCGACATGCTGGCCGGCTTCGGCGTGTTCGCGCTGGGCCGGCACCATCCGGTGGTCCAACGGGCGATGCATGACGTCATCGATGCCCAACTCGCCGATCTCACCCAGTTCGACGCGCCGCCGCTGGCCGGCATCCTGGCCGAGCGCCTGCTGGCCAAGGCGCCGCACCTCGACCGCGTCTACTTCGGCAACAGCGGTGCCGAAGCAGTGGAGACCGCTCTCAAGTTCGCCCGGTTCGCGACCGGTCGCAGCCGCATCGTCTATTGCACGTACGCGTTCCACGGCCTGACCACCGGCGCGTTGTCGGTCAACGGCGCCGAGGAGTTCCGCAAGGGCTTCGGTACGCTGCTGCCCGACACGCCCGTCCCGTTCGGCGACCTCGATGCATTGGAGCATGAGCTGCGACAGGGCGATGTGGCCGGCTTCCTGGTCGAACCGATCCAGGGCAAGGGCGTTGCCGTGGCGCCACCCGGTTTCCTGAAGGCCGCGCACGACCTCTTGCGGCAGCACAAGGCGTTGCTCATCGCCGACGAGGTGCAGTGCGGCATGGGCCGTACCGGCGAGTTCTTCGCCTACGAGCACGACGGCGTCGAACCGGACATCGTGGCCGTGGCCAAGGCTTTGTCCGGCGGGTACGTGCCGGTCGGCGCGACGATGGCCAAAGACGAGGTGTTCGCGAAGGTCTTCTCGACGATCGACCGGGTGTTGGTGCACGACTCGACGTTCGGCTCGAACGCGCAGGCGATGACGGCCGGCCTCGCGACGTTGCACGTGTTCGAGACCGACAACGTCGTGGGCAACGCCCAGCGGATCGGCGACCTGCTGCAATCCCGTCTCGCGGCACTGATCGACAAGTACGAGATGCTGGTGGACGTACGCGGTCGCGGTCTGATGATCGGCCTGGAGTTCGGCCGGCCGTCGTCGTGGAAGCTCCGTCCGGCGTGGACGGCGCTGCAGTCGGCCCGCAAAGGTCTGTTTGCGCAGACCGTCGTGCACGGGCTCTTCCACAAGCACCGCATCTTGACCCAGGTTTCGGGCGACCACACCGAAGTAATCAAACTCATTCCACCGCTGATCATCGGGGAGCGCGAAGTCGATCGCTTCGTTGACGCGTTCGTCGACGTCATGGACGAGGCGCACAGCGGTGGCGGTCTGATCTGGGACTTCGGCCGAAGCCTCATCAAGCAGGCGGTCGTCCGCTGACGAGCGCACGCACCCTCCGGTGGTCGAGGCACTGATGTCCGTCTGCGCGCTGACAAGCCAGCGCGCTGACAAGCTGGTGTCCAGGGCGGCCTCGCCGGCGTCGGGCCGATCAGCGGTAGCGGAAACCGTCGAACATGCGACGGAAGAAGCCGCCTTCGACCGGTAGCGCCGGCTCCGGCGGCGGTGCTTCGCGGCGCAGCCGGCCCACCGGCTTGTCGTAATCGGCGCGCGCGATGGCGTCGACGACCTGATCTTCGGTGAAGTTCTCCGAGCCCTCGACGTCCTCGACGAGCCCGACCAGCATGCCGTCGCGCATGATCTGGGCGTCCAGCGCCTTGGCGCCGTCCGCGTCCCAGACCGCCTCCCGGCCGTCGGGCAGGCTGACCCGTACGCCGAACCGGGAGGCCGGCGCGATGTGCAGGTGGGCGGGGACGCCGCGTTCGCGGAGACGGTCCACGACGCGGCGGGCTCGCAGCTCTTCCATCGCCCCAAGCTAGCAAACCGATCCTGCCGAACGCCTGATCATGAGCTGGATGTTCGCTGTGAGCGTGCGGAGGCCATCCGGTCGGCGGCAGCGGTCGTCGGGCCGAGCGTGCCGGCCTCCGGGGGGCGGGTCGCGTCAGCTGAGCCAGATGCTGTCGGACGGTTCCCAGACGGCGTTGTCGTGCGCGAACACGACCCGGCGCGGATCCATCCCCTGCAGCCGCTCGATCCACGGCGGCGGCACCGGCAGTGTCGAAGACGGATCTTGACGGTGGTCGTACGAGTTCAGCACGTCGGCGCCGTACGACATCGCGGTGTCGTGACTCTGGCCGGCAACGATGATCGTACCGTCGGTGCGCTGGACGACGAGCGACTGGTGACCGTCGGTATGCCCGGGCGTCGGCACGATGAGGACGCCCGGCAGTACCTCGATGTCGCCATCGATCTCCTCGTACGTGACGGCCGTCGGTTCGACGAGCTCAGGGATGGTGTAGCCCCGTGTTCGACGAGCGGCCGCGAGTTCCGTCCGCTGCGTGAAGATCGGTCGGCCGGCGAACGCGGCATTGCCGCCACAGTGGTCGTAGTGGAGATGGCAGTTCGCCACGTGGGTGATGTCGTCGACGGTTGTGCCGGCGGCGGCCAGCGCACCGTCCAACGCGCGCCGCCGCGGCCGGTAGCGAGCATCGACCGCCGCGCTTGTGCCGATCCCGGTATCGAACAGCAGCGTCCCGTGGGCATGGACGACGAGATACCCCAGACACGGCAGTGCGTGTGGCGCCTCGCCGGTGTCGGGCGCACCCGGAACGATGACGTACCCGAAGTCAATACGTCGTACGGCGATGTCGGTCACCACGTCAGTCTCGCCGATCCGACAACCCCATTTCGGCGCTCGGCTCGGCACGCCGGGGGAGCGGACGGGCGTCACATGTTCACCATTGCGTGCCGGTGGCGTCATCGTGCGTGGATAGGCTCGTTCCCGTGACCGACCAACGCCGACTCGCCGCCGTGCTGTTCGACATGGACGGCACGCTCGTCGACAGCGAGAAGATCTGGCAGGAGGCGCTGGAGGAGCTGGCCGACCGGCTCGGCGGCGACCTGGCGCCGGCCGTACGGGCATCGATGGTCGGCACGACAACGCCGGAGGCGATTGCCATGCTCTTTACGGCGATCGGACCGGAGGTGATCGCGGCCTCCGGATTCGGCCCGGAGGCGGCCGCGACCTGGCTGGAGGATCGGGTCGGGGTGTTGTTCGCCGGCGGTCTCACGTGGCGACCAGGCGCTCGTGAGCTGCTCGACGCCGTACGGGCCGCCGGTCTGCCGACGGCATTGGTCACCGCGACAGCCAAGGACCTCGTCGACATCATGCTGGGCACGATCGGCCGGGACAATTTCGATGCGATCGTCACCGACGACGACGTGGTCGACGGCAAACCGCACGCGGAACCGTACGCGTCGGCGGCCACCGCGCTCGGTGTGCCGGCGGGAAACTGCGTCGCGATCGAGGACTCGCCGATCGGCATCGCCAGCGCGCTCGCCGCCGGCTGCGTCGTCGTCGCCGTACCGGCGGAAGTTGATCTGTCGCACATCGATGGCGTGACGCATGTGCGGAGCCTGGCCGACGTCGATGTTGCGTTCCTCGCCGCGGCCGTTGCGGCGCAACCGGTCTAGCCGTCAGCGCCGAGGGTGGCCCCGGCCGGAACGACCGCGAGTTCCAATTCGACCGGATACGGCGGCGGCGTGCCGTCGAATGCCGGGCACAGC
The DNA here is from genome assembly GCA_036566005.1 of Micromonosporaceae bacterium. Lineage (GTDB taxonomy): Bacteria > Actinomycetota > Actinomycetes > Mycobacteriales > Micromonosporaceae > DASQPR01. The sequence continues at coordinate 9,486 of DATCXD010000294.1, forward strand.
GCGTGGTGCGAACACCAGGCGCACAGCCGGCTCGGCGTCGGCCGGAACTCCTGCGCTTCGCGCGCCTTCGCGATGGCCGCCCACAACGCGACCAGCGTGCGCTCGAACCGGACCAGCTCGTCGGCGCCGGGGGCGAAGTCGCAGATCTCGCGATCCTTGAGATAGACCAACCGCAGCACGGCCGGGACCGTCCCCCGTGTGCGCCACAACACGAGTGCATAGAACTTCAGCTGGAACAATGCACGGGCCTCGAACGCCTCGCGCGGCGCCCCGCCGGTTTTGTAGTCGACGACCCGGATCGCGCCGTCCGGTGCGACGTCGAGACGGTCGACATAACCACGCAGTTGCAGCCGCCCGTCGTCGATCTCGGTCGACACCAGATATTCGCGCTCGGCCGGGGCGAGCCTGGTCGGGTCCTCCATCGCGAAGTATCCCGCGAGCAGGGCGCCCGCGGATTCGAGGAAAGCGATGATGTCGTCGTCGGGCACGACGCTGGCCAGCTCCGGCGTCTGTTCGAGCAGACGCCGCCACTGCGGTTCGACGAGCGCGGCCGCCGCCGGCGGAGTGCGGTCGCCGGCCGGCAGATCGAAGAGTCCTTCGAGGACAGCGTGCACCAGCGTGCCGCGAAGCTGGTCTTGAGTCGGCGCCTCGGGAATGCGGTCGATGCTGCGCAGCCGGTAGAGCAGCGGGCAGGTCTTGAAGTCGGCCGCTCGCGATGGCGACAACGACGCGCGCAGCCGCGAGTCGGACAGCGCCGTATCGGCCGGAGACAGCCGTCCCCCAGGCAGTGCCGCCGGCGACGTCACTGCGACGGGAGGTGAGGTTGCTTCGACAGGCGGTGGCACAGAGACATTTGGAGGGACGGAGACACGTGGAGGGACGGAGACACGTGGAGCGACGGAGACACGTGGAGCGACGGAGACACTTGGAGGCACGGGGATGCGCGGCTCGACCATCATGCCGACAGCGTAAGCGAGCGGTCTGACAGCCGGCGGTGCGTAGCATTGACGTCAATGGCACAGCCAACCTCGCAGCCGCAGCCGCAATCCACGCCGCCGGTCGCCGCGGGCCCGACGCGCCCCGGCCTGGTGCGGGTCGCGCGGATCGCTGGCGTGCCGGTCTATCTGACTTTTTCGTGGTTGCTGCTGGCGGTGCTCATCACGATCGGCTACGGCAGCTATGTCGGCGGCGGAAACCGCAGCGTACCGGTCACCTATCTGCTGGGCTTCGGCATCGTGGTGTGCCTCGTGGTGTCGGTGTTGCTGCACGAGCTGGGTCATGCGTTCATGGCGCGGCGATATGGCGTCGGCGTCCGGGGGATCACCTTGGAGCTGCTCGGCGGCTTCACCGAGATGGACCGCGACGCGCCGTCGCCGCGATCGGAGGCCGCGATCGCTCTGGCCGGACCGGGCGTGTCGCTCGTGCTCGCGGTGGTCGGTGGCCTGGCGCTGCCCATCACCGAGCGTGGCACCGTCCTCGGTGATCTCGCGTTCCAGTTCGCGGCCAGCAACGCGATCGTCGCGGTGTTCAACGGCCTGCCCGGTCTGCCGTTGGACGGCGGACGGGCGCTGCGGGCCGGCGTGTGGGCAGCGACGCGGAGCCCGTACAAGGCCGACATCGCCGCCGGCTGGTCCGGTCGGGTGATCGCGCTCGCCACCGTGGGGCTGTCGATCCTGTTGTTCATCCGTGGCGGTTATCTGACCTATGTCAGTGTGCTGCTTCTCGGTCTCGTCGCGATGACCATGTGGAGCGGCGCGTCGTCGGCGATCCAGTCGGCCCGGATCAAGGCCCGGTTGCCGGAGCTCAGTGCCGGGCGGCTGGCTCGGCCGCTCTACACGGTGTCCAGCGGTACGCCGCTGTCCGAGGCGCTACGCCAGCGGGACGAGGCGCCGGGCGGTCTCACCGAGCCGCACCGAGCCATGCTGGGCATCGCCGACGGCCTGGGCCGCGTGGTCGGTCTGGTCGACAACCACGAGGTCGCACGCGTACCGGTCGAGCGGCGGCCCTGGGTGGCCGTGGACACCGTCGCCCATACGGTCGGGCCGGGTGGCCGTATTGCCGCCGATGCCTCGGGTGCCACCGTCCTGGCCGCGATCCAGGCCAACCCGGGCGAAGACCTCCTGGTGACCATGGGCGAGGATGTCATCGGTGTCCTTCGGGTCACCGACTTCATCTCGGAGCTCGGGACCCGCGCCGGCGGGTGAGCGGCGGGCGGGCAGCCCGCGGAGCGAAAGGTGCGAGGCGTGAGTCACGCCGCCACAGCCGCGACGCAGGTCGACCCCATCGTGGGACGCGCACCCAGCGGGCCGTTCCAGATCGGCGACCGGGTCCAGCTCACCGATCCCAAGGGCCGCATGCACACGATCGTGCTCGAGCCCGGTGGCGTCTATCACACCCATCGGGGCGGCGTCGCGCATGACGATCTGATCGGGCAGCCCGACGGCAGTGTCGTCTCGTCGTCCGGCGGCACGGCCTATCTGGCGCTGCGGCCCCTGCTGGCCGACTACGTGCTGTCCATGCCACGCGGCGCGCAGGTGATCTATCCGAAGGATGCGGCGCAGATCGTTGCGATGGGGGACATCTTTCCCGGCGCGCGCGTTCTCGAGGCCGGCGCAGGCTCGGGCGCTTTGTCCTGTTCTCTACTGCGCGCGGTCGGTCCGTCCGGTGCCGTCCATAGCTGGGAGTTGCGGGACGACTTCGCGGCCGTGGCCCGGCGCAACGTCGAGGCGTTCTTCGGTGGCCCGCATCCGGCCTGGACGTTGCGCGTCGGCGACGTCGCCGACACCACCGAGAGCGGGTACGACCGGATCGTCCTGGACATGCTCGCCCCGTGGGAAATGATCGATCTGTTGGAGCGGTCGCTCGAGCCCGGCGGCGTCTTCGTCGGCTATGTGGTCACCACGCCGCAGCTGTCCGAGTTGGTGGAGGCGCTGCGGGCCAATGGCGGTTTCACCGAGCCGCGAGCGTGGGAATCCCTGGTGCGGGACTGGCACGCAGACGGTCTCGCGGTGCGGCCGGACCACCGCATGATCGCGCATACGGCGTTTCTGATCACGTCGCGTAAGCTCGCTCCCGGCGTCACCGCGCCGCCCCGGCGGCGCAAGCCGAGCAAGGGCGC
>DATCXD010000324.1:0-2850 GCA_036566005.1 Micromonosporaceae bacterium
GCACCACAACTTCCGTATTGTCGGCCCGGACGAGACCGCGTCGAACCGCCTCGACGACGTTTACGCGGTCACCGGCAAATCGTGGGTGGCCGAGGTGCTGCCGGTCGACGAGCATCTCGACCGGCACGGTCGGGTGATGGAGATCCTGTCCGAACACATCTGCCAGGGGCTTCTCGAGGGCTATTTGTTGACCGGCCGGCATGGCCTGTTCAACTGCTACGAGGCGTTCGTCCACATCGTCGACTCGATGTTCAACCAGCATGCGAAGTGGCTGAAGGTCACGCGTCACCTGGACTGGCGGCGGCCGATCCCGTCACTCAACTACCTGCTGTCCTCGCACGTGTGGCGGCAGGACCACAACGGGTTCTCCCATCAGGATCCCGGCTTCATCGACCACGTGGTGACCAAGAAAGCCGAGGTCGTCCGCGTTTACCTGCCGCCGGACGCGAATACCCTGCTGTCCACCATGGATCACTGCCTGCGCAGTCGCAACTACGTCAACGTGGTGGTCGCCGGCAAGAACGACGCGCCGACGTGGCTCGGGATCGAGGAGGCCGATCGGCATTGCGCCCGCGGCCTGGGCATCTGGGACTGGGCCGGCAACGACGGCGGCGAGCCCGACGTCGTCCTGGCGGGCGCCGGCGACGTACCCACGATGGAGGTTCTCGCCGCCACCGACCTGCTCCACCATGATCTGCCCGATCTTCGCGTCCGCGTCGTGAACGTGGTCGACCTGATGCGCCTGGAGCCGGCCGGCGAACATCCGCACGGCCTGCCGGACCCGGAGTTCGATGCGATCTTCACCACCGACCGGCCGATCATTTTTGCCTACCACGGCTATGCGTCGTTGATCCACCGGCTCACGTACCGCCGCACCGGTCACGACAACTTCCACGTCCGTGGGTACAACGAGGAGGGCAGCACGACCACACCGTTCGACATGCTCGTCCGCAACAACATGGACCGCTTCCATCTCGTGATCGACGTGATCGACCGGGTGCCGGGGCTCGCCCGCAAGGCGGCCGTACTGCGGCAGCGGATGGTCGACAAGCTCGCCGACCACCATGCGTACGTGCGTGAATCCGGCGAGGACCTGCCCGAGGTCCGGGACTGGGTCTGGCCGGGTCACTGACCCCTCCGGTACGGTGAACGACAGTCGCGAAAGTGCGTGACGCGGGACGAGCCGGAGGGAGGGCCCATGTCGACGGTCGTTGTGGCTGTGCTGTGCCCAGTCCGGTCTTCCTGGGCGTCCGCCTGCGCCGTGCTCGCCTGAGACGTTCGAGTCTCGCCTGCGCGCCCGGGCGCCCCCTTTTCTCTGAAGGGCGCCATCAGTCATGTCTACGGAACTCGAAAGACTCGAAACACTCGGCTGGAACGCGGGCTTCGCCGCCGACCTGCCACCTCACCATCTCGCGTCCCGGGTCGTCCGGGTCGATCGCGGCGCGTGCGATGTCGTCGGCGCCGCCGGCGAGCAGCGCGTCGTCTACAGCGGCGCCATCAAACGCGCCGCCGCGGAGGATCCCGTCGCGTTGCCGTGCGTCGGCGATTGGGTGGCGATCGACGGCGAGGTCAAAGCCGTGCTGCCCCGCCGTACGGCGATCGTCCGGACCGGTGCCTCTCCCGGCGTGTCGCGCGGGCAGGTCCTCGCGGCGAACGTCGACATCGTCTACATCGCCGAACCCGCCGTGCCCGACATCGACCTCGGCCGGGTTGAGCGACTGCTCGCGCTCGCCTGGGAGAGCGGCGCGCAGCCGGTCGTCCTCATCACCAAGGCCGATCTCACGCCGGTCGACATCGCCACGGTCGAGGCGGCCGCGCCCGGCGCGACGGTATCGGCCATCTCGTCGGTGACCGGCGAGGGTGTCTCGGGGGTGGCGCCGCGCCGCGGTCAGACCGCCGTCGTGCTCGGCCGATCCGGGGCCGGCAAGTCAACGCTCGTCAACGCGCTGGCCGGCGCCGATGTCATGGCCACCCAAGACATCCGCGCCGCCGACGGCCGGGGCCGGCACACCACGGTCCACCGCGAGCTACTCGTGCTGCCGCACGGCGGGATGATCATCGACACGCCGGGTCTGCGCAGCATCGGCGTGTACGACGCCGACGACGGTCTGGCCCAGGTGTTCGCCGAGATCGAGGAGCTGGCCGCGCAGTGCCGGTTCGTCGACTGCGTACACGAAACCGAACCTGACTGTGCCGTGTTGGCCGCGGTCGACAGCGGCGCTCTCACCCCGCGGCGGCTGGCGTCCTGGCGCAAGCTGCAGCGGGAGGCGCGGTGGATGGCGTCGCGCACCGACGCCCGGATCCGGGCCGAGGAGACGCGCAAGTGGAAGGCGATCACGAAGTCGGTGCGCGGCACCATTCGGCCGTGACCATGCGTCGGGTCGGATCGCTGCGATGCCGGTCCGACCCGGCGCGCGCGGAGATCGACAGCCTGGCAAGGTGGATCGTGGCGACGGCCGCCCACAGCGCCGGCGACGGCGGGCGACCGCGACGAACGCATCCGCGACAGTGAGGAGCTCTGACGCACCACATGACGACATACCTCGATCCGGTCGCGCTCGACGACGACGGCCTCGGCGCCCGCAGCGTCGACGTCCTGCTCGCCGGGCAGGACGGTTCGGGCGCGTTTCTCGCCAGCCCGACGTTCCCGATCTACCGGTTCGCGTGGCTGCGTGATGGCTCGTTCTGCGCGCGGGCGCTCGACGCCGTCGGGCGATCCGATCGGGCCGCGTTGTTCCACCGCTGGGTGGAGCGGACGGTTGTCGCGCATCGCGGGCGGGCCGAGGCCGCGATCACCGAGCTGGCGGCGGGCCGGATGCCGGCCCCGGAGGACATCCTGCCGGCGCGGTT
>DATCXD010000340.1:0-9864 GCA_036566005.1 Micromonosporaceae bacterium
CCAGCAGCACCTGTGGCCGCACCGCGAGCGCCCGCGCGATCGCGACCCGCTGCCGCTGCCCGCCCGACAGCTCGTGCGGGTATTTGTCGATGAACTGGTCGGCCGGTTCCAGCGCGACGCGGCGCAACAGTTCACGGATCGACACGTCGATGTCGTCACCGACGTACCCGTGAATCTTGAGTGGCCGGCCGAGGATATAGCGCACGTCATGGACGGGGTTGAGGGATGCGAACGGGTCCTGCAGCACCAGTTGCACCACGGCGCGGTAGTCACGGCCGACCGAGCCGTGGGTGCCCAGTGGCGTGCCGCCCAATCGCAGCTCGCCCGCGGTCGGCGCGGTCGTGCGAGCCAGCAGCCGCGACACGGTGGACTTGCCGGAGCCGCTCTCACCGACGACGGCGGTGACCCGGCCAGGATGCAGCGCGAGCGAGATGTCCTCGGCCGCGCGCACGAGGCTCGACCGCCCGAACCGCTTCGTGCGCACGCGGTAGTGCTTGGCTAAGCCGATCGCTTCGAGGATGGGATCGGTGGCGGTCATGCTTCCACCTCCGTCGCACTCGCGGGGGTGACGCGCGCCGACGTCGCGTCGTGCGTGCGGGCCAACTCCACCGGTACGGCGTGAGCCGAGTCCTGCAGCCAGCAGCTCACGTCGCGAGCCCCGAACCCGTCGTGCAGCCGGAGCACCGGCGGGTGCTCGCTCAGGCACTCGGGCATCGCGTGCGCGCACCGGGGATGGAACGGGCAACCGGACGGTACGTGCCGGAGATCGGGCGGCGAGCCCTTGATCCCCGTCATCGCGACCCGGGGCCCGTGCAGCGACGGGAACGAGTTCAACAGTCCGTATGTGTACGGGTGCCGTGGCGCCCGGAACAACGCCTGCGCCGGTGCCCGCTCCACGATCTCGCCGGCGTACATGACCGCGATCGTGTCGGCCAGCTCGATCAGCAGCGACAGATCGTGGGTGATGAAGATGACGGTGAAGCCCAGCCGCTCGCGAAGGTCCATGAGCTGTTCGAGGATCTCCCGCTGGATCACGACGTCCAGCGCGGTCGTCGGCTCGTCCATGATGAGCAGTTGCGGGCGCAGCGCGATGGACAGCGCGATCATCACCCGCTGGCGCATGCCACCGGACAGCTCGTGCGGATAGCTGCGGAGCCGGTCCGCGCCGATGCCGACCATGTCGAGCAGCTCGGCCGCGCGGGCGCGACGGTCCCGCTTGGACGTCTGTGGCTCGTGCGCCTTGAGCACGTCGTCGATCAGCGTGCCGATGGTGAAGACCGGGTTCAGCGAATTCAGCGCGCTCTGGAATACGACGGCGATCTCCGACCACCGTACGGACCGGATGACCGCCTTGTCGTCGGCGAGCAGGTCGACCGGGTGCGGGTCCATGCTGGGGTCCGGACGGGAGTAGAACGTCACCTCGCCGGCCACGATCACGCCCGGGTCCCGTAGCAGCCGCGTGATCGCGTAGACGAGCGTCGACTTGCCGCTGCCGCTCTCGCCGGCGATCCCGAGCACCTCGCCGCGGCGTACGGTCAGGTCGACATTCGCGACCGCGTGCACGGCATTGCGACCGATGCCGTAGTCGACCGAGAGTCCCCGGATGTCCAGGACGATGTCCTCGACCGACCGTTGGACCGGCGCGCTGCGCGGAGCGGCGATGAACTCGAGGTTGGTCATCGGTCCACCTGCGTCTGCGGCGCGGCGGCGCTGACGCGCCTCGCACCTCTCTTGGCCACGGGCGTGAAGCCGAGCTGCGGTGTGTGCGGCACGCCGGCCAGCTTGGCCGCCTTGCGGGACAGCCCGGCCGCGCGCAGTCGCGGATTGATGAACTCGTCGATGCCGAAGTTGATGAGCGCCAGACTCGTGCCGAGTAGCGCGATACACAGGCCGGGCGGGATATACCACCACCACTGGCCGGACACGACCGCCTGGCCCTGGGTGGCGTCGAACAGGATCGAGCCCCAGCTGTAGTTGCTCGCCGGGTCCAGCACGCCGAGGAAGCCCAGCGCCACGTACGTCCCGATCGCGTACAAGACGGTGAACAGGAACGACGCCGCGAGGATGGCAACGAGATTCGGCACCATCTCGGACATGATGATCTTCCAGGTCGGCTCGCCGCTGATCCGGGCCGCCTCGACGAAGTCCCGGTTACGCAGCGACAGCGACTGCGCGCGCAGCACCCGTGCGCCCCAGGCCCAGCCGGTCAACGCAATCACGGCCCCGACGAGCAGATCGTTGGCCGACTCGCCCTTCGGCAGGAAGCTGCCGACCACGATCAGCAACGGCAACGCCGGCAACACGAGGAAAACGTTGGCCAGCATGGAAAGGACGTCGTCGACCCAGCCGCCGACGTACCCGGCCGTGATGCCGATGACGATCGACAACACGGTCGCGATCGCGCCGGCGAGGAATGAGACCACGATCGTCGGTCGCGCCCCGACCAGAAGTTGCGACCAGATGTCCTGGCCGAGTTGCGTCTGGCCGAGCCAATGGTGCGCGCTCGGGTTCTGCGACGTGGAGACCGTGATGTGACCCGGGTCGTAGGGCGCGATCCACGGCCCGATGACCGCGAGGATCAAGAACAGGCCGAGCAGAATCAGTCCGACGGTCATCTTTCGCGACCGGGGCAGGCGGACGAGGCGTCGTCGCCGGCGGTGCGCGACGACCGGCGTGCCGGGTGCGTCACCGGCCGACGGCACGTTCGCGAGGTCGACGATCGTCGTCACCATCGGCTCATGCCTCCTGACGGGCGCGCGGGTCGAGGAACACGTAGACGACGTCGGCCAGCAGGTTCGCGGCCAGCACGACGAACGTGATGATGAGGAAGATGCCCTGGATCAGCGGGTAGTCCTCGCCGAGCACAGCTTGGTAGAGCACGTCGCCGATGCCCGGGTAGGAGAAGACGATCTCGGTGAGCAGCGACCCGGTCACGACGAAACTCAACGCGAGCGCGAAGCTCGACACCGAGGGCAGGATCGCGTTGCGGGCCGCGTACCAGATGACCCGCCGGGTCGGCAGCACCTCGGCCTCGGCCAGCAGAACGTAGTCCTCATCCCGCACCGTGACCATCATGTTGCGCATACCGATGATCCAGCCGGCCAGCGATGCACCGATGATCGTGACACCGGGTAGCACCGCATGGTTGATCGCGTCGGAGAGGAACGCACCGTTCAACCCGATCGTGCTGGCCTGGAAGTCGTAGCCGCCGTGGTTCGGGAACCAGTGCAGCGTGGTGGCGAACAACAGCAGAAGCAGCGTCGCGAGGAAGAAGTACGGCATCGCCTGGAAGAACGTACTGATCGGCAGGATGCCCTCGATCCACGAGCCGCGCTTCCAGGCGACCAGCGAGCCGATGACCGTACCGAGGATGAAACTGACGACGGTCGCCGCCCCGACGAGCAGGATCGTCCAGAAGATCGCGCTGTGGATGACGGATGTGACCCCCGCCGGATACTGCGAGATCGACAACCCAAGATCGCCGTGGAACAGGTGGTTCCAGTACGTCAGGTACTGGCTCCACAGTCCCTCGTGGAGGTTGATGCCGAACTGGGCGTAGAGGCTCGCCGCGGCCTGCGGCGGGATCGCGCCGGCGTGTGAGGAGATGACCGCCTCGACCGGGTTGCCGGGGATCAGATGCGGGATGAAGAAGTCGAGCGTGACCGCAATGAACGCGGTAACGGCGTAGAAGCCCAGTCGCCGGAGCAGCACGAGCACAGCCAGGCCCCTTCCGTCCAGGTCCGCGCGCCGGTCGCCGTGCGCGGGTGCGCGGAGCGGTTTCCGTGGGTACGGGTTCGGGAGCGCTCCCACGAGCAGATTGCCTGCCGGTTACGAGCGTGTCAAGGCCAAGATGGGAGCGTTCCCATTTCGTTACCGCCGGGGCGCACACGCGTCGTCGACGGGCGTGCCGTGGAGTCCGAAATCGATATCGGGCGCTGGCCCTAGTGCGACCGTCCGGCCAGACCGGCGAGCGTCGCGACCTCGGCGGCACAGCCCCAGGCCAGGGTCACGCCGGAGCCACCATGGCCGTAGTTGTGGATCAGTCGGGTCCCATCGTCGCGCGTCTGCACCTCTAGTCGCGGCTCCGGTCGCCCCGGCCGCAGGCCGACCCGGTGCTCGACGACCTCGGCGGTCGCGAACCTCGGTTCGACGGCCGCGCACCGCGCCACGATCGCCGCCGCCACGGCCGGATCCGGCACCCTGTTCCAGTCGCCGACGACCGCGGTGCCGCCGAGCAGCACGGTGTCGCGGTGCGGGAACCAGTACGTGAGGTCGGTGCTGTCGTCCGGTCCGTCGGCGAAGAACTCGGTGATGCCGGGATTGGCCACGATGACGACCTGACCGCGGATCGGCACCAGGTCGCGGTCGCCGGTGAGATCGCTCGCGCCGACACCCGTGCAGTTGACGACGACCGGCACGATGCCAGCGGTCTCGGTCAGTGCTGCGATCCGGTGCCGCTCGATGACGCCGCCGGCAGCTTCGAATCGCGCCCGGAGATAGCCGAGGTAGACCGGCATCTCCACGATCGGAATCCGCTGGTGCCAGCCGATGACGTACCCGGACGGGAGTTCCTCCGGCGTGCATTCGCGCATGCCGTCGACCGGTGCGCCCCAGTCTGGCGGCGCGATCGGCGTGCGGCTCGCCTCTATCCCGGCCGTGATCCGTACGCCGGTGGTCGGGTCGGTCGCCAACGTACGCAACACATCCAGCGTCGCCGCACTCCACGCCGCGACCCGGCCACGTGGGCTGAGCAGGTGGACGCCCCAGCTCGCGCCGGCCGCGTACGACGTGATCGCGGTCACCTCGTCGGCGGCCCAGATCGTCGCCGGCACGCCGGCCTCGGCGAAGGTAATGGCGGTGGTCAGGCCGATGACGCCGGCGCCGACGACGAGGACTCCGTTGCGGGGTGCGGTCACGCGCTCGACCGTACCGTCAGGTGCGTGGACACGCGCGCGCGACGCCAAGTCGCGGGCCGTGCCGAAGCGTCTCGGATCCGGCCGGTAGCGTGGGCGCCGACCCATCGACGGCCAACTCGAGGAGGTACGGATGCGTGCGCTGACGGTGCGACCCGGCGTCAGGGACTCGCTGGCCTTGAGCGACCTACCCGAACCGGCGACCGGCGACGGCGCGATCCTGGTCGAGTCGCTGGCGGTCGGTTTGTGTGGCACCGACATCGAGATCGTGGCCGCCGAGTACGGCGAGGCGCCACCCGGCTCGGACGTGTTGGTGCTCGGCCACGAGAACCTCGGTCGAGTGCTGGAAGCGCCGTCGGATACCGGCCTCGCGACCGGCGACCTCGTGGTCGGTTTCGTCCGCCGCCCGGATCCGGTGCCGTGTCTCGCATGCGCTGCCGGCGAATGGGACATGTGCCGCAACGGCCGCTACTCCGAGCACGGCATCAAGGGGCTGCACGGATTCGCCCGCGATCGGTGGCGGGCGCAGCCGGACGCTGTCGTCACCCTCGACAGCGGCCTGGCCGAGGTCGGTGTGCTGTTGGAGCCGACGACCATCGTCGCGAAGGCGTGGGAGCAGATCGAGCGGATCGGGCAGCGGGCCTACTTCGGGCCCAAGGTCGCCGCGGTCACCGGCGCCGGACCGGTCGGACTGCTCGCGGCACTGCTCGGCGTCCAGCGCGGCCTCGAGGTCCACGTCTTCGATCGCGTGACCGACGGTCCGAAGCCCGGGCTGGTCGCCGATCTCGGTGCGCACTACCACGCGGAGTCGGTGCCCGACAGCGGCGTGCGGGCCGACATCGTCGTCGAGTGCACCGGCGTGCCGTCCGTAGTCGTGGACGTGATGACGCACAACGCGACCGATGGGATCGTCTGCCTGACCGGTGTCTCGTCGATCGGTGCCCAACTGCCGGTCGACATCGGCGGCCTGAACCGCAACGCCGTACTCGACAATGACGTCGTCTTCGGCACCGTCAACGCCAACCGCCGCCATTACGAGGCGGCCGCGGCCGCCCTGGCCAGCGCCGACCAGACCTGGCTGACCCGGCTGATCACCCGCCGCCTCGCCCTCGATGACTTCGCCGACGGCTTCGACCGGCGCGCCGGCGACGTCAAGGTCGTGCTGGAGTTGGCAAAGTGAGCAGCCCGATCGAGGACTACGCACTCATCGGTGACCTGCACACCGGCGCGCTCGTCGGCCGGGACGGTTCGATCGACTGGCTGTGCCTGCCGAACTTCGACTCCCCCGCCTGCTTTGCCGCGCTGCTCGACACGGCCAAGGCCGGCCGCTGGCTGCTGGCACCGACGTCATCGCTGGCCGCGCGGCCGCTCGCCGAGCCGGGCGACAACGCGGTGTCGGTCGATAAGTCCGCGAAGCGCAGATATCACGGCGACACGTTGGTGCTGGAGACGGAGTGGCACACGCCGACCGGACGCGTCAAAGTCATCGATTTCATGCCACCGCGTACCGCCGCGGTCGACATCGTACGGATTGTCGAGTGCGTCTCGGGCTCCGTCGAGATGCACACCGAGTTGGTGCTCCGATTCGACTACGGCCGCGTGGTGCCGTGGGTCCGGGCGAAAAGCGGTGGGCTCGAAGCGATCGCCGGCCCGGATGCCGTCTGGCTACGGACGCCGGTGCACCTGCAGGGGGCCGAACGAAAGACGGTCGCAACGTTCACCGTCCACGCCGGTGACCGCGTCCCGTTCGTGCTGACGTGGGCGCCGAGCCACCGTGGTGCTCCCGCTCGGGTCGACGCGGATGATCTGTTCGCGCACACGGTCGACGTCTGGCAGACGTGGTCCAACCGCTGCAAGGTCCCGGGCCGGTGGCGCACCGCGATCCGGCGGTCGGTGCTGACGCTCAAAGCGTTGACCTATCAGCCAACCGGCGGGATCGTCGCCGCGCTCACGACGTCGCTGCCGGAACAGATCGGCGGGCCGCGCAACTGGGATTACCGGTACTGCTGGCTGCGCGACGCGACATACACCCTGCAGGCGATGCTCGCCGCCGGATACCTCGACGAGGCCAAGGCGTGGCGGGACTGGCTGCTGCGCGCGGTCGCCGGCGATCCGAGCCAGCTGCAGATCATGTACGGCCTCGACGGCACGCGCCGACTCCCCGAATACGAGTTGCCGTGGCTCGCGGGCTACGAAGGCTCGGCGCCGGTCCGGATCGGCAACGCCGCCGCCGACCAGCTCCAACTCGACGTGTGGGGCGAGGTGCTCGACGGCCTCGCGCTGGCCCGGCAGGCCGGACTGTCCCGTCACGACGACGCGTGGGATCTCCAGGTCGCACTGTTGGACCACCTCGAAGGCGCTTGGACTCAGCCGGACAACGGCCTGTGGGAGATGCGTGGCCCGCGCCGTCATTTCGTGCACTCCAAGGTGATGGCCTGGGTCGCGTTCGACCGCATGGTGCGCGGCGTTCGCGAGAGCGGTCTGCCCGGCGACGTTGACCGCTGGGAGGCGATCCGGGACCAGATCCATGCCGAGGTCAACACAAAAGGCTTCAACGCCGACAAGAACAGCTTCGTGCAGTCGTACGACACCGACGAGCTGGACGCGTCGCTGCTCGTCATCCCGCGCGTCGGCTTTCTGTCCGGATCGGACCCGCGGGTGCGCGGCACGATCGACGCCATCCAACGCGAGATCACGCAGGACGGTCTCGTGATGCGGTACCGCCCGGGGCCGTCCGACGACGGGCTGCCCGGCGGCGAGGGCATCTTCGTCGCGTGCTCGTTCTGGCTGGTCGACGCGCTGCACGCGGCCGGCCGGGAGACCGAGGCCGTCGAGTTGTTCGAGCGACTGCTCGGCCTGCGCAACGACGTCGGACTGCTAAGTGAGGAGTGGGACCCGGTGGCGAAACGACAGCTCGGCAACACCCCGCAGGCCTTCAGCCACTTCCCGCTCGTGGTCAGCGGCCTTCAGCTGCAGACCCGCATACCGCGGCGCAGCGACCAGATGCTGCATCGGGCCTGACCGAAGCACGGCCGGCGCCGTGGTCAGTCGCCGACCAGCGCGACGACGTCGGCATACGACGGAGCGCCGGGTGGAGCGTCATCGCCGCGAGCTACCGCCTGCGCGGCGGCCACCGCCGCGCCCAGGGCCGCGCGGAACAGCAGCGAGCCGGTACTGATCCGAGCGACACCGAGTTCCGCCAGAGCCGGTACGGTCAGCCGTCCGGCCAGGAACAGAACATTCAGCGGTGCGTCCGTCGCCGCGACGACCCGACGGATGTCGTCCGGCGCGGCGAGGCCGGGCACGAAAACGCCGTCCGCGCCGGCGTCCCGATACGCCCGCACGCGAGCGACCGTCTCGTCGAGGTCCGGATCATCCGGACGGAGCCAGTACGTGTCGGTGCGGGCGTTGACGAACAGGTGCGGCACGCGACGTTTCATCGCGCGGATCAGTTCCTGCTGCCGCGCGACGTCGGTGAGGCCGCCCTCCGACCGGCCGTCCTCGATATTGACGCCGACTGCACCCACCGACGCCAGGTCGAAGGCCAGTTGGGCGACGTCGCCGGGGTGGTCGCTGAAGCCGCTCTCGATGTCGACCGTGACGAGACAGTCCAGCCGAGACAGCCGGCGTGCCAACGCGTACGTCTCGGCCAGGGTCTTCCCTCGGGCGTCGGGCAAGCCGGCCGCGGCCGCGACGCCGAGACTCGTCGTCCCGATCGTGCGGAAGCCGGCTCGCACAAGGCTCGCCGCCGAGGCGAAATCCCACGCGTTCGGGAGCATCAACGGATCGCCCGGCCGGTGCAGCACCCGGAACTCATCGAATGTGCCCATCACGCTCTCGCCTCCCGATGCGGATTCGTGCCGCCGTTTGCTCGTCCGGCGTACCGCCGCAGGCCGCGACGAGCGCGCCATTGGAGGCCGGGTTGTTCAGCACCGTCACCGCGTCAACGTATCTCGTGACGTTCATCGTCGTGGGCGTTCGGTCACCGTAAGCCCGGCATCGTTCGGCCGTGACGAACTATCGGGCCGACCGGCTCCGGGCCAGCAAGGAGCCTTGGGCGCCGATCCGAGTCCGTTTGTGCGGCTGAACGCGGTGAGGGGAGCGACTGGGCAATCCCAGAGGCAGATGCAACGCGTCGAGCGGCCGAACCCGTCAAACGGGTAGGGCGGTGGAGGACGCCTCACCGGACAACCCGCCTGAGCCGGTGTGCGTGTACCCAACTTCGACAAAAGCTTGTGAGGGAACTGCTCGTGTGTGGACTACTGGGGGTCTTCGGCTCGGAGGCTGACGGTGGCGGCTCGGCCGCTGCCGAAGGTGCTCTTCGTCTGTTGCATCATCGCGGTCCGGACGAGACGCAGCTGTTGCACGGCGCGGGCCATGTCATGGGTTTCCAACGACTCGCGGTTGTGGATGTACGGGGTAGCCATCAGCCGTTGGAGTATCCGCCCTCAGGGCCGGATAAGGGCCGGTATGTGATCATGTTCAACGGCGAGATCTACAACCATCGTGAACTGCGCGACACGCTGCTCACACGGCATGGGGCACAGTTGGCGACCGCCGGTGAGGCCGAGGTGATCGTGGCGGCGCACGATGTTTGGGCGGGCGCGGCACCGCAACGGTTGCGGGGGATGTTCGCCTACGTCATATGGGATCGGCGGACCGGCCGGGTGACCGGCGCACGCGACCGTTTCGGGATCAAGCCCTTGTATTATCTGGTCACCGACGACGGCTTGGTGGTTGCCAGCGAGAAGAAGGCGATCCTCGCGTTCGCTGAGGTCGAGGGACTCGATGCCAGTGCGTTGTCGCATTACCTGACGATGCAGTATGTTCCGGAACCGGCGACTATGCACAGGCGGATTGTCCGGCTGCCTGCGGCATCCACGTTTGACTACACTCCCGGCCACTCGGTGTTGGTCGAGCGGTACTGGCGGGCTCGACTGGCGCCGGCCCG
>DATCXD010000366.1:0-2754 GCA_036566005.1 Micromonosporaceae bacterium
CGGGCCGGATCGCGCATCGGCCCTGCAGGTCGTCAGTCGGGTCAATGACCAGCATATT
Source organism: Micromonosporaceae bacterium (assembly GCA_036566005.1). Classification (GTDB taxonomy): domain Bacteria; phylum Actinomycetota; class Actinomycetes; order Mycobacteriales; family Micromonosporaceae; genus DASQPR01. The sequence goes on from DATCXD010000366.1 coordinate 59, forward strand.
TCCTCGTCGGGCCGGATCGCCGACCGGTCATTGCGCTGTCAGGGCGGTATAGGCCGCGGCGTCCAGCAAACCGGACACGTCGACCCCGTCGGCCGGGGTGATCTCGACCAGCCAGCCGTCGCCGTACGGGTCGGAATTGATCAGCTCCGGTTCGTCGGTCAGCCGTTCATTGCGGGCGGCGACAGTGCCGGTGACGGGTGCGTAGATCTCAGACACGCTCTTGGTCGACTCGACCTCGCCGAATGCCTGGCCCGCCTCGACGGCCGCGCCCGGCTCGGGCAGTTGCACGTAGACGATGTCGCCGAGCGAGTCCTGCGCGAAGTCGGTGATGCCGACCTTCAGCGCGGGTGAACCGGTGGCGACCCATTCATGGTCGGAGGTGTAGTGCAGATCCTCGGGAATCACGCGCTCGCCCGTCCTTCGCCTCGCGCCCGGTCCGGGCGTCCCGTGTGGTAGCGAGAGCCGTCGCCGTCGCCGCCGTCGTCGACGCTCATAGCTCATAGCAGTTGCCGACGCTGAGCATACGTGGCGGCGTGGCCGGAGATCACGCCGTCCCGACCGTCGTACGCTGCCGCGCCACCGACCGTCGCACCGGCTGTGCGTACGAACGTCTACGGCACCGGCGTAGCGAAGCGCAGCGGCGCGGCCGCGTACAGCGCCGTGACCTCCACGGTGGTCGGGGTATTCACCTGGACCGTGCCGCCGTCGTTGCGAACGCTGTCGAGGACCCCGCCGGCGATCGACAGCGCCGCCTGCATGGTCTGCGGGTCGCCGATGACGGTGACCGTCAGCGTTCCGCCGATGACCTGCCCGTCGATGTCGACGCCGCCGCTCGCATCGGCGAAGTACGTCGACGCGACGATCCGTACGGCGGAGGATCCCGTCCCGTCGATCTGCATGGCCTCGGCGCCGGCGCCGCGCAACTCCTCGACGGTGTCGAGCACCCGATCGGCGGAGATCTGCTGCTTCGCCCCCGGAATCAGGTCGATCGTCAGCCCCGGCCCCTTGGCCGGCAGGGTTCCACCGAGGATCCCGAGTTCGTCGGCGCGCTTCGCGGCTGCGTCGAGCGCCGCCTGTCGGCTCTGCGCGCCGGAGTTCAGCTGGCGGACGGTGCCCTGCAGGGAAGAGATCTCGGTGCTCAATCGGTCGCGGCGCGCGTCCAGGTCGGACAGGATCCGCACCAGGTCGTCGGGCCGGTCGTTGGCGAGTGCCGACTCGCTTGAGTTGCTGTGCACCTGCGCGATCAAGGCGAAGCCGAGGAGGCCGACGAGGAGCGCAATGATCAGGTTGGCGGCCGTGAACTTCGGCGTGCGGGCCGCGACGGCGAGGCGCCGCCAACTCGATGCGGACCCACCCCCGTCCGTACCCGCTATCCCCGGTTCGCTGGCGGCCGCGGCGGATGATGCGCGTTCCCGCTCGGGTTCGGCCTCGCCGTCGGTCGCGGTCGCCGCGTCATCGGGGCGCTCGGCTTCGTCCGTACCGTCGGCTGTGCCGGATTCAGCGGCGGCGCCGTCCGCCGCGGCCTCGCCCTCGACGGGGGTCGCGTCATCGACAGCGTCGGTGGATGAACTCGCGGGCGTCGGTACGGCCTCGGCCGGTGGCTCGTCCCGGCGCTCGGCGTCGTCGTGTCGGTCCTCGGTCATGGCATCACCATCAGGCCCGGAACAGATGGCGCCGGATCGCGGCGACGTTGCCGAAGATACGGACTCCCAGCACGACGACGACGCCGGTGGACAGTTGGCCGCCGACCCCGAGCTGATCGCCGAGGTAGACGATCAGCGCGGCGACCAGCACGTTCGACACGAATGAGATGACGAACTGCTTGTCGTCGAAGATTCCGTCGAGCCTGGCCCGGATGCCGCCGAACACCGCGTCGAGGGCGGCGACGACGGCGATCGGCAGGTACGGCTGCAACGCCACCGGCACCGTGGGCTCGAGGACCACCCCGAGGACGATGCCGACGATCATCGCAAGGACGGCGAACATCAGGGTCCTCCCGGGGACGGCGTTGCGGGTGCTGGCTGGGAAGTTGGCGGACTCGGAGCGATCGACCCGGAGCCGTGCGGTCGAGATCCGGAGGGTGCCGGCTTCGGTGACGTGGACTGCGATGGCGTGGACCCGGGCGACGACGGCCGGACCGGCGTCGCGTACCGCAGGCCCGGGTCGGCCGCTCCGGTGAGCCGGAGCCCGGTGGTCGAACGCACCACGAACTTCACGCCGTAGCTCGTCGCGAGGTAGCTGTAGAAGCCGCCAACCGCCGACTTGCGTAGCGCGTCGGCCATGCTCGACGGGCCGATCGCCCGGATCGTGTACGGCTCGGACAGCGGTGCGAGGTCGACCAGGATCGCGTTGCCGGCGGCCCGGATCGTCGACGTCGCGATCAGGCGCTGGCCGTTGATCGCGATCGCCTCGGCTCCGTCGTGCCAGAGTTCGTTGCTGATCACCTGCAGGTCGAAGTCGACGATGTGGCCCTGATCCGTGCTCTCGGCCTTCCCGGTCACGGGATCGGTCGGCGCCGGTCCACTGGCCAGCGTGACCGTGACTCCGTCACCGGTGACGGCGCCGACACCGGCGCGCGCCTCGATCTGATCGAGCGCGGTCGAGTTCGGTCCTACGATCGCATCCCGCAGCGACGCGGCCTGCTGGCGCAACTGCTCGGCCTGCTTCTGCTGGGCGTCCGTCTCGGCCTGCCGCTG
>DATCXD010000374.1:0-4294 GCA_036566005.1 Micromonosporaceae bacterium
CGGCGGGGTGGATGTTTCCCATCCACCCCGCCGCCGTCATCGTGCGTAGCGGCTATCGCCCCATTCCGGTCGCTACCGGTCTAGGCCGAGCGTCAGTTGCGGCGTCGGGATCACGTGGTCCGGACGCAACGGGCGGACCGCCGTACCGATCGCGAAGAACTCCGTGGTGTGCGAGCCCCACGTGTGGTTGCGCTGCGACAGGTCGACACCGACGATGCCCTCCGCGTTGAGCGACTCGGCCTCCTTCTGCATCCGGGCCATGGCGAGCTCGCGGGCGTCGTAGAGCGCCTGCGTGAACACCGGTAGCTCGGTGTTCTGCCCCATGTTGGACAGGATGTTGCCGAACGTACGGTGGGCGACGTGGTAGACGCACGTACCCATGACCATGCCGAGCGGTGCGTAACCGGCCGCGAGCAGTGTCCAGAAGTCCTGGCCGGACAGGTCGGACGTGAAGGGGTGACCGGCGTCGTTGCGCCACGTGCCGCCGTCGTCCGCCTTGACCGCCGTGCCGACGGCCAGGAACTCGGCAGCGTCGGAGCCCCACTCCTTGAACTCGACCTCGAGCCGTACGGCGACGATGCCGTCGGCGCCGAGCACGTCCGCCTCGGCCTGCATGCGGGACATCGCGAGCTCCCGCGCGTGATACATCGCCTGGGACAGGACGTTGAGTTCCTGGTTCTTGCTCCACCGACCCATCTGGAAGCCGACGTGGTAGACCGACGAGCCGAGCACCAGGCCGAGCGGGGTGAAGCCGGCCTGCTTGACGAGCAGGAACTCGTTGACCGAAAGGTCGGACGTGAAGATGTGGCCGGGCCGGCCGGGCTGCAGCTCGGCGAGGCGGCTCATCGCGTCCTGCGGCAGCCCCAGCGCGGTCGGATCAGTCTGGGCGGTCATCGTTTCCCCTTCGAGTCCTTGTAGTCGAGGCGCAACATCGGCAGCGGGGCGTCGATCGGGTGCCCCTTGCCCCGGCGATCGATCGGCACGATCGCCGTCCCCCAGATGAATGCGTCGGCGAGATGATCGTGGGCGTCCTCGCCCCCGTACGCACAACGGGATTCGAACATGTTCAGCTGCATCTTCTGCAGCACAACCGTGTGGCCGCCGCGCTTGGCGGCATCCTTCGCGAGCGAGTCGCGCGCGCTGGCGCGAGCAGCCGTCACGAGTTGGGTCGAGCCGACGACTTCCTGATTCATCCAGGAACTCTGCTGCATGCGTTGAGCCCAGTCGTCATGGCGGATAACCGCGCCGACGCCTTGCACCAGATCGACCGGCACCCAGCCGGAGCGGATCAGCTTCGCGAAATCCTGGCCGGACAGGTCTGAGGTGAACGGCTGGCGCGGGCGCTTGGCGCCGTCGGTGCGTACGGCGGTGCCGATGGCCATGAACTCCAGCCCGTTGCCGTAGAAGGACGCCACGGTCAGGCGTACGCCGACGACGCCGTCGCCGCCGAGGCCCTCACACTCGACCCGCATCCGCTCCACCGCGCGGTGACGCGCCTGTTCGAGCAGGTTCCGGACGGCCGGTACGTCCACCACCGGCGCCGGCTGCCAGCCGGACCCGTATCCGCCGTACCCGCCCATGCCCTGACCCGAGAAGCCGCCCTGGTTGAGCGCGCCGTAGCGCAGTCCGCCGTACGCCCCGACGTATCCGCAGCCCGAGTACGACCAACCGACGTTGTAGACCGCGCTGCCCAGCACCTGACCGACGGGTGAGAAGCCGACCGACCTGATCGCGGCGAACTCCTCGACCGACAACGCCGATGTGAAGGCGCCGGATTCTCCGGCATCGCTGCGCTGACGCTGCTCGTTGATGCGCCACTGCGCCTGCAGGGGCAGGTGCCCCTTGGCGATCTGCTCGACGCTGGCCGCGGCGATCTGGTCGTCGGTCCACTCCGGCGGGGGGCCGGTCGGAACGACCGGGCGCACCGGTCCGCCGCTCACAGGCTCGTCAACCGCTGGAGGACGGCGGCCGCCGCGGCGTTGGAGTTGGCGACGATCGCCAGCTCGGCGGCCATGCTGTGCGACCACTCCTCGATCGTCACCGTCTTGGTCGACATGACCACGCCACCTGACGCGTGCTTGATCGTCGGGACCAGAGGCTTACCGAACTCCTTGCGCGTGATGTCGTAGCGCCGATCACCGAGTTGGATCGCCACCGACAGCACCGCGGGCTCCGACCGGCCGGCGAGGCGCGCCTTCAGCTTGCCCTCCCGCTCGACCGCCACGATCTCGCCGGGGAGGGCGGCCGACAGGACGTTCAGCAGGAATCCGGCGTACATCGACAGATCATCGCTGTGCTTGCGCAACTGGGCGGCGAGCATCTCCAGGTCGAAATACGACGAGGGCGGTGTGCCTTGGGTCATTGCCGGACGCGTCCTTCCCGCCGTCGATGCTTGCGCATCGAGCACTCTCGCCAGGTTAGCCCGTGTCGGCAACGGACCGTTACCCATGCAGTCGATCCCGCCCGCCCGACCGTTTCAAGATCAGAAGGGGCCATCCACGGTCGCCAGCGCCGCATCGCGCCCGCCGGGGCCGAGGACGCGGTGGGACAGCAGCGCGGCGCCGGCCACCGCCGCGGGCATGGTCACGATCGCTCCCAACGGTACGAGGAAGCAGACGAACACGGCGGCGCCGAAACCCACCGCGAGCGGCCGATTCTGGCGCAGTACGCGACGGCGATCGGCGAGGCGAAGACCACGACGGGCGAACGGTGCCCCGACCAGCTCGATCGCCAAGAACCAACCGCCGACGAGCGCGCCGATGACCGGCACCGCCGTCTGGCCGACGACCGGAAGGAACCCGGCGAAGAACAGCGGGATGCCGACCACCGCGGACACGGCGACGAGCCGGATCGACTCGAGGACACTCTGGCCGAGCGAGCGCCACCACGGAATATCGACCGCGTTCGGCACGCCGCCCAGCTCGTCCTCGACGTGTACGGCGATCCGCTCATAGAACGGATCGCCGATGGCCAGCGTGATCGACGTGAACGTCACGAACGCGACGAGCCCGCAGACGCCGACAAGGCTGAGCCCCGCCACCAGACGGATCAGATCGCGCGGTCCGGACGACCAGTGATCCGCGAACGGAGTGATCGCGCTGGAGATGTCCGTCGCGAAGTAGATCAGCACACCGAGCGCACCGAGCACGACGATCGCCGCGAGGAGTGCGGGGATGATGCCCGCGATCAACAGACCCGGGTCGCGCCGATATCGGGCGAAGCCGCGGCCCAACAGTCCTATTCCGGTGACGAATTCGCGAACGAACCCGCCGCGGCGCCCGGTCGCACGGTCTCGCCCGGCCGCAAGGTCTCGCCCGGCCGCAAGGTCTCTCCCGATCTCGCGGCCGGGCCGTGGCTCACGATCGCGTCTGGCCATGATCGATGAGCGTAGCCGGACTCGGCCAGACCGGCTGTCGACTCCGACTCCGGTCGAGCAACCTACGACTCTGCGCGCACCAACGCCAGCAGAGTCGTACGCAGCGCGGTCGAGTACGTGAGGATCAGCGCCGCGAGGGTCAGCCGAGCTTGACCCGTACCCGCCTATTAGCCTTGCCCTTGCTTTCGACCTTGACCACGGAGATCTTGCCGATCTGCGCGGTGCTCGCCACGTGCGTGCCGCCGTCGGCCTGCGTGTCGAGTCCGATGATGTCGACGATCCGGATCTCCTGCTCGTCCGGCGGGATCAGATTGCTCTGCGTTCGGATGATGTCCGGTAACGCGAGCGCCTCGTCCCGGGGCAGCACCTTCACCGCCACGTGCCGATCGGCGGCGACCTCGGCATTCACCAGGTCTTCGAGCCGCACCTTGAAGTCGGGTGGCACCTCGGGAAGATTGAAATCCATGCGAGCCTCGCCCGGCTCCATGTTGCCGCCGGTGACGAGCGCGCCGAAGTCACGGAACACCACGCCACACAGGACGTGCAGCCCGGAGTGGGTGCGCATCAACATGCTCCGGCGGGCGTCCTCCACCGCGCCGGTCACCGCCGCGCCGACGGGTGGCAACGGATCCCCGTCGGCCGGGATCAGATAGAGGTCGTCACCCTTGCGCGTGCCGGCGATGTGCGTCTCGACGCCGCCCCACAACAGGACACCGTGGTCCGGCGGCTGGCCGCCGCCGCCCGGGTAGAACGCCGATCGGTCCAGGACGATGCCGGCCTCGGGATCGCTCGCGAGAACCGTGCACGACCACTCACGCAACGTGGGATCGGCGAGGTCGAGGCGCTCGGTCCGGCCATGATGTGTCACACCCATGGTGCCCGAGCGTAAACCCGCGAATCTACGCCGGTGCCACCACG
>DATCXD010000376.1:0-4344 GCA_036566005.1 Micromonosporaceae bacterium
GCCTTCCGCGCACGGCCGCAGGCCTCTCCGGCGTCGATAGCTACAGGGCGATGCGGCGCAGTCACCAGTGCTCACGCGTCTATTCAAGTCCGCATTGCGTTTCGCTGCAACGTTATGACGTGGGCAGGTAGTCACCCGAGCGTTCGTTTCGACGACCGCCAGGGAACAACGCGATGTCTGGATCTCGCCAGACTCAGCTACATGTTCACGATCCGGCCGGCGGCGCGCACCGCTACCGACTGACCGGCTGTCCGCCTCGGCTTGGCCGACCGATGGCACACTGGCTCGTATGCGCTCACAGCACGCGGCATTAGCCGGAGCCACGATCGCGATCCTGGCGCTTTCTGCGTGCACCAGTAACGGCCCGGCATCGCCGGTCGCGACATCGCCCGGGTCGGCTCCGGCGGCGACGTCCGGTCCGCCGGCACCGAGATCGTCTGCCGGCGCGGCCGCTGACTGGCCGACGTACCACGGGACGATGAGCCGTGAAGGCGTGTCGACGACGATGCCCAAGGCGAGCGGCGCGCCGAAACTCGTCCAGTCGCTCAAGCTCGACGGCGAAGTGTTCGCGTCGCCGATCGTCGTACGCGGACTGACGATCGTCGCGACCGAGCAGGACACCGTGTACGCGTTCGACCAGTCGTACCGGCAGGTGTGGAAGCGCAGTCTCGGATCGCCGTCGCCGGCCGAGGAGCGGCAGTGCGGCAACATCAACCCACTCGGCATCACCGGCACGCCCGTCTACGACGCCAGGACGAACCGCGTCTACGTGGTGGCCGAACACGGCGGAGCGGTGCGCCACGAGTTGTACGCCCTGAACGTCGCCTCGGGCACCGTGGCCTGGAGCAAGAGCGTCGACCTGCCCGGCGTGAGCGCGCGCGACATGCAGCAGCGCGGTGCCCTCGCGATCGCGAACAGCCGGGTCTGGGTGTCGTACGGTGCGCAGGCCGGCGACTGCGGCGACTACAAGGGGCGGGTCGTCGGAGTGCCGCTGAGTGGCGGCAACGACGTCGTCTTCTACAGCCCGCCGACGAAGCGCGGTGGCGGCATCTGGAACCCGAACGGCCCGACGGTGAACGCGGCCGGTCACATTATGGTCGTGTCCGCGAACGGCGCCGCGTTCCCCGGCGACGCGTACGACCACACGAACACCGTGCTCGAGTTGGACGCGAACGCGAAGGTGGTCGACTCGTTCGCTCCGACCGACTGGGCGGCGAACAATCAGGGCGACGTCGGCCTGGGCTCGCAAGGCGTGGCCCTGATCGGCACGAAGTGGGCGGTGCTCGGCGGCAAGTCCGGCCCGGTGTACGTCCTCCGGCAGGGTCACCTCGGCGGGATCGGCGGCCAGGTCGACGTACAGAACATCTGCCGGTCGTTCGGCGGCGCGGCCGTGAACGGCAACGTCGTGTATCTGCCGTGCACCGACGGCGTGCGTGCGGTGCGGGTCGACGACGCCGGCAAGCTGCATGAGGTGTGGCACGCATCCGAATCGATCACCGGATCGCCGGTCATCGGTGGCGGACGCATCTGGGTGCTCGACACGAACAACGGAATACTGCACGGTCTCGATCCGGCCACGGGCCAGAGCGTCGGCCAGATCGACGTCGGCGTCGCCAACCGGTTCGCCACGCCGGCGCTGTATGGCGCCGACGTGATCGTGCCGACGCTGGCGGGCATCGCCGTCGTACGCACGTCGTAGCGCACGACGGCGAGTCGGGCTCGCGTCGTGGGGCGACGATCGCGACAATCGTGCAATGGTGGACGCAGCGGCCGGGCCCGTAGGCGTGGGCTCGACCGACTACGACCGGGTGCACGCGGCCGCCGACCAGAGCCCACTGATGCGTGAACTGTGGTCACGCGCGATGGGCGACCAGTATCCGGCCGAGGTCGATCCGTTCAGCTCATGCTCGTGGTGGCTGCTCGGTCGGGCCGTCGCTGGACTGTGCCTGCGGCCCGGTGGCCTCCTCGTCGATCTCGGCTGTGGGCGCGGCGGCCCGGGGCTGTGGTTGGCCCGGGCGCTGTCGGCACGGCTGATCGGCGTCGACTTCAGCGCCACCGCGGTCGATCTGGCGGCGAGACGCGCGGTCGACTTCGGCCTCGCCGACCGCGCCGAGTTCCGCCAAGCGACGTTCGAACACACCACGATCGCCGATCGAAGCGCCGACGCGATCGTGAGCGTGGACGCGCTGCCGTTCGCGCCGGACCGGGCCGTCGCGCTCCGCGAGGTGGCGCGAATCCTGCGACCCGGCGGTCGCCTGGTATTCACCGGTCGTACGCCCCGACCGGATACGGCCAGCTGGGAATCCATGGCATCGCTGGCTGGACTCGACGTCGTAGCGTCGCACGTCAATCGCGAGCACGACGAACAATGGCAACGGCTCTACGATTTGTGGTTGTCGCACGAGGGCCAGCTGCGAGTCGAGGTCGGCGACGCGGTCACGGACAACCTGCTGCGCGAGGCGACGCGGGCCGGCGAACATCTCGGGCGGCGTGACGCGGTCGTAATGGTGGTACGGCGGCCAACGACGTAACGGCGGCCATCGAGATGATGCCAGCCGTAACGGGATGAGGGTGCGATGGCGGATGTGCTGGGACGCGGCGAGGGCGTGCGGACGTACATCGCGCGCGGCAGCGTGATGGCGTTCAAGGCGATCGCGGACGACGACGGCGGCGACTTCTCGCTGATGGAACGGACGCTGCCGCCACACGGCCGGCGACCGCCCGCACATCGCCACACCAATTGCTCGGAGGCGTACTTTGTCCTTGACGGCGAGGTCTCGGTGCAGATCGACGACGACGAACTCCTCGTCCGGCGCGACGGCTTCGTCCTCGTTCCGCGCGGGACCGCTCACACGTTCGGCAACCGGAGCGACGAGGACGCGCGACTCCTCGTGATCCACGCCCCGGCCGTGGATGCGTACTTCGCCGAGCTTCACGATCTGTGGAATGCCGACGCGCCGCCGACACCGGACGAGGAACGGGCACTGATGGCCCGTTTCGGGATGGAGCCGGCCTGACCGGTGTCGGTTGCCGGGGGTCGGGAACGCTCGGCGGCAGCGAGTACGCGCCACATTGGTTAGGGTGCCGGCATGGGGCACGCCGCGACCGATGACATGGACACGGCTGCCGCCCTCCGGTACGCCGACGATCGGCACGCGTTGGCCGGCGTACGGCTCGTCGACGACATCCACCTGCCGGCCGGTCGGCGGGACTTCGCCTATGACGACGGCGACGCGGCGTGGCACCTCCGATTGCCGCCGCTTTCCGTCCTGCGCCTGGAATACCGGCTGGAGCTGCACCATCCGGACGGTGGCACCGAGGTCATCTGCGACCCGGCGAACCCGCGGCGTGCCCCGGGCGCGTTCGGCGACAAATCGGTGCTGGAGTTGCCCGGATATCGCCGACCGGGCTGGCTCGACCGGCACGCCGTCGCCGAAGGGACGTGGCGCGAGCTGACCGTACCGTCGACGGCGCTGCGGGGCGAGCTACCGCTGCGCATCTGGTCGCCGCCGCTCGCCGACCCGAATGCCTCGCCGCACGGCATTCTGCTCGCCCATGACGGCGGCGAATACGACCGGCTCGCGGGGATCGTGCAGTACAGCGCCTCGATGATCGAGAGTGGCCGCATACCCCGACATCACCTGGTACTGCTCAGTCCGGTCAAGCGCAACGAGTGGTACTCGGCCAATCCGGCCTACGCACGAGCACTCATCGACGACGTGCTCCCGGTTGTCCGCACCGAACTCGACGGCGGTGGGCCGGTGGTCGCGGTCGGCGCCAGCCTCGGTGCACTCACGCTGCTGCACGCGCACTGCCGGTATCCGTACCCGTTTGATGCTCTGTTCCTGCAGTCCGGCAGTTTCTTCCAGGATCGATTCGACGCGCAGGAATCGAGCTTCCCGTGGTACGGCCGGATCGTCCGCTTCGTCGACGAGTTGCGGCGCGGTGCCGCCGCGCCCGTGCCGACGATGCTGACCTGCGGCGTCGCCGAAGAGAACCTGGCCAACAACCGGGATCTGGCCGACGTCCTGCGCGAGCACGAATATCCGGTACGTCTCGTCGAGGTCGCGGACGCCCATAATTTCGTCGCGTGGCGGGACGCGTGGCATCCGCACCTGGCCGATCTCGCCGCCCAGGTCTGGACGGCCGACAATGCGTCACTCCGACACGGCGGTGGCTGATGGAGCGGCATTCGGTCCGGCTCCGCTCGCCGGCCATCGACGCCGGCGGCCCGCTCGGTCGCCGCCGCTCCTGCGCACTTCCTGGGAGGGACAATGTCCGAGGTCGAACACATCATCGGGCTGCTGCTCGGCACCGAGGAGGACTGGCCGCGTGCGTTCGAGA
>DATCXD010000395.1:0-2138 GCA_036566005.1 Micromonosporaceae bacterium
CGTGGTGCCGGTGCACCGGTCGAACCCGCGGCCGCCGCTTCGACGGCTTCGACCGCGGGCGCCAGCCCGTAGACGGCGGCCGGTCGGGGGTTGCGCTGTGCGAGCTCCCAGACTGCGTGAATCGCGGATCGATCGAGAGCGACGAGTACGTCAGCCTTGCGCGCCCGCCCGCGGATCCAACGATCGCGCCGGATCTTCGTCCAGAGTCGACGGTTTCCCGACGCCATCCGCACCCGGGTCGGGAAGTCGGCCTTGACGGTGTTCAATTGGTGCACGTCGGCGAGAGCGGCGGGGATTGTCATCTCACTGGCATCGAAGTTCACCACCACCGAAATGGTGGCACCGGCCGCGCGCAGTTGGCCGAGCGCGTCGAGCAGGACATGTTCGCGGGCCTTGCCCACAACCGCGAGGACGCGCGTCATGACAGCACGCGTTCCGACCCGGCGGTCATTGTCGGCGTCGGCGTCGGCACGGCGCCCGGGGCTACCATCTCGGTGATCCGCCGGACCACCGGCCCCAGCTGCGATGCCCGCGCGTAGGGCAGGGCATTCGCACGCGCGGCCGCGCGCATCTCGTCGGTCGCGGTCAACGCCAGTTGCCCGGCCTCGATGTAGGCATCGGCGAGTCGGTTGATGTCCAGCCCGACCGGCCCGGTCCACAGTGGATGTCCGGTCAACACGGTCGTCGCATCGTGATCGATCTCGTGCACCGACACGATCGGCAGCCCACTCGCCATGAACTCGTACACCTTTCCGGACGTCATGTACTTGCCGCCGGTGAGCAGCAGCACGAGGGCATCCCAACCGCCGTACGTGGCGCCCACCTCGGACTTGGGCACCGGCCCGGCGAAGCTGACGCCATCCTCGACCGCGGACTTGAGCAGGTTCACATGCGAGTTGGCGCCGCGCAGCGCTCCAGCCCCAGTATGCCCGCGAAACACGAGCTGAGACCGCGCCAGCACCGGATCGCGGCGGCGCGCGATGCGCCAGGCGGTCAGCGCCGAGTCGAGAATCACCGGCGGGAAGGTCGTCGTGCCGAGGTAGCCGAAGATCAGCCCGTCTTCGGCCGATGGCCGCCGAATCTCGGACGGCACGCTGTCATCGTCGTAGCCGTTGCGCGCGACCGAGATGCGGGCCGCGACCTCTGGATAGCGCTCACGGTAGTGCTCGGCGATCGGCTCGTTGACGAACCACAGGGCCGTGGCGTTGAGGAACAGGCGACGTTCCCACGCGCCGGCCACCGAATCGACCGCGAACGCCTCCTTGCCGTTGATCACGTCGATCGACCATCCGTCGCGGAAGTCGACGACGTAGGGCACCTTGGCCGTCTCCCACAGTTTCCAGGTCGCAGCGAGGCCAACGTACGGAGCGCAGGTGGTCACGACGAGGTCGGCCGGAGTCTTCTTGTGTTCGGCGAGCAACGCCTTCTCCAGCGCGAATCGCCAACCACCGAAGACCGGCTCCGGGAACATCGCGCTGTTGCGCTTGTGGTGATCGGCGATCCAGGCGCCCGGCTTTAAGGCGCGACGCTCCGAGAACGTACGGAGGTCGGTCTCCAGGTCTTCCCGTGCCAGCGGAAGCTCGACGACCCGCACCCGCGGATCGACCCCGGCGCGAAGCGAATGGTCGAGGCCGAACTCGCGAGCCCAGGCCCGCTCACCGATGGTGAGGACGGTGACGTCCCAGCCGGCCGCGCAGAATTCGTTGGCCGTCGCGCGTAGCCGGTAGGCGCTGCTTTTGGCAGCCGGCGGAAAACCGATCGCGAGATAGATAACGTGCGGGCGATGTTGCGTGTGTGTCCGTCGCCGCGACGCCCCTTCATGGGCGTGAGCGATGCTGATCCCTGACGATTTTGTCTGTTCTGTCATCAAACCTTACCGATCGAGTATCCCCAAGAAGCGCCCCACGAGCGGCCGCCCTGACCAGGCGTTCGACCGGCGAACGCGGTTCCGGCAAAGCGCATGCAATCGCGCTAAGCGCGACGAGACTATCGTGACTCGACGTCGATACAAGTTCGGCCGCGAAGCCGAAAAAGCACCGCAAATTACGCAACTCATAAGCCCGCCATCCACGCGTTGACCACGCCTCGCTCCCGCCCGCCGAGCGCATCACGGCGCCGCGACCGAGCCGGCCAGCGCC
>DATCXD010000177.1:0-6210 GCA_036566005.1 Micromonosporaceae bacterium
TCTCGGCTCGCCGGCCGGCGGCGGGTTGGCCGAGTTTGCGCTCATGGACGCGGTCGACGCGTTGCCGGCGCCGGCCGCCCTCGACGATGCCCAGGCGGCCTCATTCCACATCGCGTACCAGACCGGATGGTTCGGCCTGCATCGTCGCGCCGGGCTGAAGGCGGGCGAGACCCTGCTCGTACATGCCGCCGCGGGCGGGGTCGGTAGTGCGGCCGTACAACTGGGGAAGGCGGCCGGTGCGCGGGTGATAGGCGTGGCCGGCGGGTCGGCGAAGGCCAGCGTCGCGGCCGATCTCGGTGCCGACGTCGTGATTGATCGAAAGTCCGACGACTTCGTCGCCGCCGTCAAGGACGCGACCGGCGGCCGGGGCGCGGACGTGATCTACGATCCGGTCGGCGGCGATACGTTCGCCCGGTCGACCAAGTGCATCGCCTTCGAGGGCCGGCTGCTCGTCATCGGATTCGCCAGTGGCGATATCCCGTCCGCCGTGACGAGCCACGCCCTCATCAAGAACTATTCGATCGTCGGTCTGCACTGGGGTCTCTACAAACGCTACGAGCCGACGTCCATTGTGGAGGCGCACGCGGTGCTCTCCGCGCTCGCTAACGAGGGTGTCGCGGTGCCACTGGTGAGCGAGGTCGTGCCGTTCACAGATGCACCGGCGGGTCTCGCGAAACTGGCGGCCGGTGAAACGACCGGCCGCGTCGTCGTCGCGGTGGGCCCATGACCGATCGCCCCGTACGCGACTCGGCCGAATTGCCCGGCCTCGACCTGGGACGGCTACAGGCATACCTGGATGCGCTGCCCGCCGACTCACCGGCCGGCCGACTCGTGCACGGACCACTGAACCGACCATTGCACGGACCATTGCGCGGTCCACTGCGCGCCGAGCGCGTCGAAGGCGGCAAGTCCAATCTGACCTACATCGTGAGCGACGGTGAGAGCGAGTTCGTCGTACGGCGTCCGCCGCTCGGTCACGTCCTCGCGACGGCCCACGACATGTCCCGAGAGTTCCGGGTGATGACCGCGCTCGGTCCGACGTCGGTGCCGGTACCGTCGACGTACGCGCTGTGCGAGGACCCCGACGTCATCGGGGCGCCGTTCTACGTCATGCAGTTCGTGTCCGGCACGGTCTACCGGGGCAGCGCGCAAACCTCGGCCTTGACCGCCCCGCGCGCCACGACCATCGCCCACAATGTCATCGACGTCCTTGCCGATCTGCACGACGTGGATCCGGCCGCGGTCGGCCTCGGCGACTTCGGTCGGCCGGACGGATACCTGCGGCGTCAGGTCGTACGGTGGGGCAAGCAGCTCGCCGCATCGCGCAGTCGGGATCTGGCCAGCATCGACGAATTGCAGGAGCGACTGGCCGCCGATATTCCGGTGAGTGGGACGCCGGCAATCGTGCACGGCGACTACCGTCTCGACAACGCGATCGTGGACGACAACGACCGCGTGGCGGCCGTGCTCGATTGGGAGATGGCCACGCTCGGCGATCCGCTCGCCGACCTTGGGCTGCTCCTCGTCTACTGGGACGGCGTCGGCGCCATGCCACGGGGGACGCTGAATCAGGCGGTCACGCCGGACAGCGGTTTTCCCCCTGGCGGCGAACTCATCGCGCGCTACGCCGAGCGTCGCGACGTCGATCTTGGTCGCCTGCCGTGGTACCACGCGTTTGGGTTCTTCAAGCTCGCGGTGATCTCCGAAGGCATCCACTATCGCTACAGCCAGGGCCAGACCGTCGGCGGCGGGTTCGCACACATCGGTGACGTCGTGGTCCCGCTGGCCGAGCGGGGTCTCGCTGTGCTGCGCGGCGAACCGATCGACGGCACCTCGGTGACCCACTCACCAACCGACCAGCATGCGCACTGACAACCTCGTGGAGGCGTGATGGATTTCGAGTTCGACGCGAAGACGGTGGAGTTGCGGGACCGTTTGCTCGCCTTCATGGATGCGTACATCTATCCGAACGAGCACGCCTTCGAGGAGCAGGTCGCCCAGGGTCCGCGCTGGTCAACGCCGCCCCTGATGGAAGAGCTGAAGGCGAAGGCTCGTGCCGAGGGCTTGTGGAACCTGTTCCTGCCGCATTCGAAGCGTGGCGGCATCACGAACCTCCAGTACGCGCCGTTGTGCGAGATCATGGGACGCAGCCCGCGGCTCGCGCCCGAGGTCTTCAACTGCAGCGCTCCGGACACCGGCAACATGGAAGTGCTCGCCATGTTCGGCACGGAGGAACAGAAGCGCCGCTGGCTCGAACCGTTGCTGGCCGGCGAGATCCGGTCCGCGTTCTGCATGACTGAGCCGGAGGTCGCGTCGTCGGATGCGACGAACATTGCCACGCGGGTCGAGCGCGACGGCGACGAGTACGTGATCAACGGCCGCAAATGGTGGTCCTCCGGTGCGATGAGCGATCGGTGCAAGATACTCATCCTGATGGGCAAGACCGACCCGACCGCCGACCGGCACCGCCAGCAGAGTCAGATCCTGGTGCCACGGGACACGCCGGGCGTGGACGTGAAGCGTGGCATGACGGTGTTCGGCTACGACGACGGGCCGCACGGAGGGCACGCCGAGATCGTCTTCACCGACGTACGGGTGCCGGTGTCGAACGTCATCGCCGGTGAGGGCGAAGGATTCGCCATCGCGCAGGCTCGCCTCGGCGCCGGCCGCATCCACCACTGCATGCGGCTGATCGGTATGGCCGAACGCGCTCTCGAGCTGATGTGCCGCCGGGTCATCGATCGCGTCGCATTCGGCTCGCCGCTCGCCGATCAGGGTGTGATCGGGGAATGGATCGCCGAGTCCCGGGTGCGCATCGAGCAGGCCCGCCTGCTGGTGCTGAAGACGGCCTGGCTGATGGACACCGTCGGCAACAAGGGCGCGCACACCGAGATCCAGGCGATCAAAATTGCGACGCCGTTGATGACCGAATGGGTTCTGGACAAGGCGATCCAGGCCCATGGTGCCGGCGGCGTGAGCCAGGACTTCCCACTCGCCTCCCTGTGGTCGCACGCCCGGACGTTGCGTCTGGCCGACGGCCCGGACGAGGTGCACCGCCGGTCGCTCGCCCGTCGCGAACTCCGGAAGTATGCCTGAGAGCGAGACCGTGGCGGTCGATGCGCCGGCCGGCGCCGGAGCCGAGCCGGTCGCCGGCGAGCGTCTGTGTGGGCTGCTGGTCGACTGGGGCGGCGTACTCACCACCAATGTCTTCGGATCCTTCGACGCGTTCTGCGAGCGCGAGGGACTGGAAGCGGGCGTCGTCCGGCACGCGTTTGTCAATGACGGCCGGGCTCGGGAAGCGTTGGTAGGCCTGGAGTTGGGCACGCTACCCGAGCCGGAGTTCGAGACTCGGATGGCCGGTGTGCTCGGCGTCGATGCGACGAACCTGATCGAACGCTTGATGGGCGGTGCCGGCCCCGATCTCGAGATGTTGGCGGTCGTGCGGCGGGCCCGCGATCACGGTATCGCCACCGGCCTGATTTCGAACTCGTGGGGAGCATCCCGTTACGACGCCGAACTTCTGGGCGAGCTTTTCGACGGTGTCGTGATCTCAGCGACGGTGGGGGTCCGCAAGCCGGCCCCGGAGATCTATAAGATCGGTGCCCGGTCGCTGCACCTGCAGCCGAAGGAATGCGTTTTCGTCGACGACCTCCGGGGCAACCTGAAACCGGCCCGCGCCCTGGGAATGACGACTGTCCACCATGTCGACGCCGCGACGACCATCGCCCAGCTGTCCGACATCTTCGGGATCGACTTGCGCTGATCGCATCCCGCGCTTGACAACCCCGGGCCGGTACGACCTGACGCGAGCGCTATGAATCGGCGCGTGACCCGGGTGACATGCGTGATCCGGATGGCAACGAATTCTGCGTGCCATAAGTGCCGTTATCGAGCATTATGCTCCCGAGCGACCGATTCCGTCGTACGGTCGGATCGGACGTACGGCATCAAATCGGCCGTATCGTCGCTCGGCTCACGATGGAGGGATCGTCATGTCCAAGAAGTCTGTTGTCCTGCTGGCCGGTCTCGGGCTCGCGGCCACGGCCGCCGGTGCCTGGATCGTACGCATGCGCTCGACCCAGATCGATGAGATCGAAACCGACGCGATCGGCACGGAAACCGTACCGGCTCCGCGCGCCGACACGCCGTCGGCGGCCCAGTGGACCGGCGACAATGAGGACGACACTCTGGCCGGCGAACTGGCGGCGGGGGATGACGAACCGGTCAACGTCCGGTAGAGCTGGCATTCGCCGTACCGGCGGATGTGACCAGGCCCTCGACGGTGCGGGCGGCCCTTCGCGACGCAACGCGCGCTCGGCGGTGTTTACTGGTTTTCATGCCATTGCAAGGTGAATACGCGCCGAGTCCTGCCAAATGGGTCCGCGACCAGGTCGCCGCCTATGAATCATCGTGCGGCATGGAGGGCACCACCCTGCGCGGGATGCCCGTCGTCATCATGACCATCCGGGGGGTCTCGTCCGGCAAACTGCTGAAGGTCCCGGTCATGCGGGTGGAGCACGACGGCGCCTACGCGGTCGTCGGGTCGAAGGGCGGCGCGCCGGATGACCCGCGATGGGTCCGCAGCCTCACCGCCAACCCCCAGATCGAGCTGCGGGACGGTCCGGAAACCCGCGATGTTACCGCGCGCCAGGTGTTCGGCGACGAAAAGGCGATCTGGTGGAAGCGAGCGGTCGCGGCCTACCCCGATTACGCCGACTATCAGAAGAAGACGACGCGCCAGATCCCCGTGTTCGTTCTGGAGTAGCGCCCGGCAGCGGGTCAGGGGACCAGGGCACGCGCCGCGGACTCGATGTGCGATGCGTCGATTCCGGCCGCGGCCAGCAATTCGGCCGTGGTGCCGGAACCCGGAAGCGCACGGACGCTGAGGTGCGTGATGTGCAAACCCTGCGCATCGACGCCGAGCAGCGCGTCGGCGACCGCCGAACCGAGGCCGCCTTCGGGATGGTGGTCCTCGGCGACGACGATTCGACCGCCGGTCGCCGAAGCGGCCCCGATCACGGTCGTTACGTCGATCGGCTTAACCGAGTACGCGTCGATCACCCGCGCATGAATCCCATCGGTCGCGAGCCGATCGGCGGCGGCGAGACATTCGTGAACGGTCACGCCGGCTCCGATCAGGGTGACCGCATCGGCATGGTTGGACCGCAACACCTTCGAGCCGCCCACCATGAAATCTTCGTCGGCGCCGTACAGCACGGGATACGCGCCCCGGGTCGTACGCAGGTAGGTGATGCCGGGCCGGTCGGCCATCAGGTGGACGAGAGCGACCGTGCTGGTGGCGTCGCTCGGATACAACACGGTGGCGTCCTGCACCGCTCGCATCATGGCCAGGTCTTCGAGCGCCATCTGCGACGGTCCGTCGGCACCGATCTCGACACCCGCGTGCGAGCCGACCAGACGCAGATCCGCCTGGGAGATCGCCGCCATCCGGATGAAGTCGTAGGCACGGGTGAAGAAGGCGGCAAACGTTGAGGCGAACGGGATGTAGTGGCGAACACTCAACCCGACCGCGGCCGCCACGAGTTGCTGCTCGGCGATGAACATCTCGAAGTAGCGGTCCGGATAGGCCTTGGCGAACTGATCGGCGTGTGTGGAGTTGTTGACCTCGCCGTCCAGCCCGACCAGGCGCGGGTATTGACCACCGAGTGCTTCGAGCGCGTCGCCGTACGCCTTGCGGGTCGCCACCTTCTCACCCACGGCGTACGTCGGCAGATGGGATCGCGTCTCCGACTCCGGCGGCGTGTCGAACTCGGTGTCGGTGATCCCGCCGCCGGTGTCCGGGAGCGGGCCCCGGACCAACAGGTTGCGCTCGCCACCCAACTCCGCGATCGCACGTACCGCCATGTCTTCGGGGAACGGTTTGCCGTGCCAGCCGTCCTTGTCCTCGACTTCGGAGAAGCCTCGGCCCTTGATGGTGCGGGCGAGGATGACGGTCGGCCCGGGCCCGGACCCCGCCGCGGCCGCGGTGAGCGCTTCGTCGATGTCAGCCACGTCGTGGCCGTCGATGTGAAGCACCCGTGCGCCGAACGCCGTTGCCCGCTGCGCGTACGCCTCGATGTCCCAGCCGAGTTCGGTCGGTCCGCGCTGGCCCAGCCGGTTGACGTCGACGATCGCGATCAGGTTCGACAGCTCGTAGTGGCTGGCCCGGTCGAGTGCCTCCCAGATCGATCCCTCTGCCATCTCACTGTC
>DATCXD010000432.1:0-6558 GCA_036566005.1 Micromonosporaceae bacterium
TCGGCGCTGCGCGCGGCAACGGTGCTGGCGCTGGCCGCCGGCGTGTGCATTCTGGCCGCCGACGTCAACGCGACCGGAGAGTTGCTGGAAATCGTACGTCGACTTATCTGACCGCTTCAGCCAGCAGCCGGCCCAGCAACAAAACTCCGCGCAGGGCGAGCAGCGACAGAACTCCGAGCATGGCCAGCCGCTGAGGATCACCTGAGCGGTCCGGCGATTCGCAACGCAGATCAGTTTTAATGCGGCCTATGCATAGTCGGAACACCCGCTCCCATCGTCGCGATCGGACCGTCGACGCCCGGCCGGTGTCCCACTGCGGCTGGTCGCGCGAGCCGCTGGCGGCGAAGGTGCCGGAGATCACCGCCCTCTTCTGGGTCGTCAAGGTGCTCACCACCGGGATGGGCGAAGCTGCTTCGGACTATCTCGGCAAGGTCAGCCTCGTCCTGGCCGGAGCCGTCGGTGCACTCGGCTTCGCGGCCGCGCTCTGGCTGCAGTTTCGCACCACGCGTTACGTGGCCGTCGTTTACTGGTCGGCCGTCGCGATGGTCGCGGTCTTCGGAACCATGGCCGCCGACGGTCTGCACATCGCCTTGGGCGTGCCGTACGCGGCATCGACGGTCTTCTACGCCATCCTCCTCGCCGCGGTGTTCTACCTCTGGCGCCGCAGCGAGGGAACGCTGTCGATCCACAGCATCTACACCCGCCGCCGGGAGACGTACTACTGGATCACGGTGTTGATCACCTTCGCGCTGGGCACGGCGGCCGGCGACCTGACCGCGGCATCCATGCACCTCGGGTATTTCACGTCCGGCGTCGTCTTCGCGGTCGCGATCGTTGTGCCGGCGGTCGCATGGTGGCGCCTCCGGTCGGGCGAGGTCGTCGCCTTCTGGATCGCGTACGTGCTGACGCGACCGCTCGGCGCGTCGTTCGCCGACTGGTTCGGCAAGCCACACCACATCGGCGGCGGCCTGGGTTACGGCGACGGCACGGTCACGCTCATTGCGCTGGCCGTCATCGCCATCCTCGTCGGCTACGTTGCCGTCAGGCGGCGTGACATCCAGCCGGCGTTGGGTGCCGGCAACGCTCGACCGGCCGCGGTGTCCGACATATTCGTCGCCGACGCCGCCGGCATCAATCCCTGACCCTTTCGAACTCGCCGCGCCGGCGGCCGAATATCTGGTCATCGAGTGGCAATCGGCATACGTGAGATCTTTCCCATAAACGGGACGTAGCCTGGCGAAATGGCCATCTCGCAGGCGCTCCGGCCAGGCTCGTCCGCGTGCGTGTCGGCTCGTCTCACCGATCCCCCAAACGCGAGCGGCCGGGGCGATGAATCGTAGGCAGGCACTTCGCGCCGCTGTCATTGCCGGCGCGAGTCTGAGCGCCGCTGCCTGCGCCACGCGGCGCTCGACCGTTGGTCAACCGACCCCGACCGCGACGCCTACTCCTGGGTCACCGATGTCGCGCGCGACGGCGAACCCGACCGAGACCCCGGGGACGACCCTGCCGCCGGAAGTGGCCCACGGCCCGCGCGACCAACCGGCGGTTGCCCTCACCTTCCATGGCCAGGGCGACCCGACCCTCGTCACGCAGCTGCTGTCAAAGCTCGAAGCCCGTGACGTCCGGGTCACCGTACTTGCCGTCGGCAGCTGGCTCTCGGGCCAGCCGGCGATGGCCCGCCGCATTCTCGATGGTGGTCACGAGCTGGGAAACCATACGCAGCACCACCTCGACATCGCGCGCATGAACCGCGCACAGGCCTTCACAGAAATCGATGAATGCGCGCAAACGCTCCGCGACGTGACCGGGTCGATCCGAACCTGGTTCCGTCCATCACAGACCCAACACTCCACGGCCACCATCCGCGCGCAAGCGACCCGGGCCGGCTACCGAACGTGCTTGTCCTACGACGTCGACTCGTTGGACTACACCGATCCGCCGGCGGCGACAGTCGTCGATGCCACCCTCAGCGCCGTCCGCAACGGTTCGATCGTCAGCATGCACTGCGGCCACCCGGTCACCATCGAGGCGCTCGGCCCGATCCTCGACGGGCTGCACAGTCGCGGGCTGCACACCGCGACCATGAGCCAACTGGTGGCCGGATGACGCGGCGCTCGCGCTGTGGGATGACGCGGCGCCGGCGCCGGGTGACGACGTCGCGCCATCGCCGTGTGATGATGCGGCGACCGTACCGGGTGATGACGCGGCGCCCGCGCTGGGCGCGGCTGGCCGCGCTGCTGGCGTTCCTCGCGATCATCGTGGCCGGATGTACGTCGCCGTCGACGTCGCCACCTCGGAGCGCCGACCCCATGCCCGCCATGCCCGGCATGAGGTCGAGCCCCGAAATGAGTTCGATCCCCGGCATGAGCGTGAGCCCCGGCACGAGGACGCCACCGACCGAATCCGGCGCCGGTGCGCCCGATCGTCTCACGCCGCTGCCCGGTATGCCGCCCCCGTTGTCGTCCAACGATCTCTACGCCGCCGACCGACCGAATGCGTTGTCCCCCGCCGTCGCCGGCGACCTCCCCCGCATCTACGTTCCGAACCACGCCAGCAACACGGTCTCGGTCATCAACCCGGCGACGTTCACCGTGGTGCGTACGGTGCACGTGCCGGCCGGGCCGGAGCACGTCGTGCCGTCGTACGACCTGAAAACGTTGTGGGTCAACAGCGATATCGACAATGCACTCACGCCGATCAACGCGAAGACGGGGCGGTTCGGACGGCCGGTCGCCGTGCACGATCCGTACAACCTCTACTTCACCCCGGACGGGCGGTTCGCCGTCGTGATGTCGGAGGCGGCACATCAGATCGTCTTCCGCGATGCGCACACGATGGCGGTGCGCAAGGTCGTCCCGGTGCGGTGCGGCGGCGTGAACCACGCCGACTTCTCGGCCGACGGCCGTTATTTCATTGTCAGCTGCGAATTCTCCGGCGACCTCTTGAAGGTCGACACCGAGCAGCAACGGGTCGTCGCTGCACTGCATCTGCCGACGCGGACGGCGATGCCGCAGGACGTCAAGGTGTCGCCGGACGGCAAAACCTGGTACATCGCGGACATGCAGAACTCCGGGCTGTGGATATTGCACGACGATCGGTTCGCCGCACCGACATTTCTGCCGACCGGGGAAGGCGCCCACGGCCTGTACGTCAGCCGCGATTCCAAACGCCTCTTCGTCACGAACCGTGGCGAGGGCACGATCTCCATACTCGACTTCGCGACCAACAAGCTCATCGCCAAGTGGAAGATCCCCGGCCATGCAACGCCGGACATGGGCGGCATCTCCGCGGACGGCCGCACTCTGTGGCTGAGCGGTCGCTACAGCAACGTCGTCTACGCTATCGACACCAGGACCGGCAAACTCGTCCGTACGATCGCGGTTGGCGGCGAACCGCATGGCCTGTGCGTCTGGCCGCAGCCCGGACGGTATTCGCTCGGCCACACCGGCATCCTGCGGTAACTGGTCAGTCGCCGGCCAGGCTGTCGAGAATGTCGCCGGACCGCGGCTTGGCCGCCGGCCGACCGTGCTCGACAAACCATTCCCGGCCGAACGCAAGCCGGAACAGCGGTGCCGGCAGCCGGAGGAACCAGGCCAGGTTTCGCTCGACTCCGTCCGCGGTCGTCTGGCTCACGTGCGCGCGCATCGCGGCTCGCTTCTGTGGCAGGAACGCGCTCACGTCGACGCAGTGGGTGATGTGGTCGGGATCGGTGTAGAGGCGCGCGAAGCGCGACGCTCGCAGGTCCGGCGAGCGGGGTCGTGCCCAGCCCATGATCCGGGCCGCTCGCTGCAGCGCTCGACGATCCACGGTCGCGTCGAGCAGCAGCGGAGTGTTCGCGAGCGCCGCCGCGCGTCGACCCACGCGGTGAACGTGCACGTGATCGGGGTGCCCGTAGCCGCCCGCCGGATCGTAGATGGTCAGGGCGGCGGCGCCTTCCTCGTCCAGCACACCGGCGAGCCGGCGGGCGGCGGTCTCGGGGTCGATCCCCGCAAAGGCGTCCACCGCATCCGACGGTCGCCCGGCCATGCCGGAATCCGCGTACCCGAGAAGGACGACGCGCGCGCAGCCGAGAATCCGGGCCGATCTCGACAACTCGTGCTGCCGAAGGTCTCCGAGACGGTTGCCCGCGCTCAGTTCGGCCGACGCCAGGCCCGCCTCGCCAGCGGTGGCCGTCACGAGCACGACGCGGTGGCCCCCGGCGGCTAGCCGCGCCATCGTGCCGCCGGTGAGCAGCGCTTCGTCGTCCGGATGGGCGTGGAAGAACACGACGGTGCGGTTCATGCCATCGCCGCCCGGTCGACCGTTGTCGGTCTCGTGCTCGCCGTCGGGCCGATCGCCCGCGCGTACAGCGAGTCGCTGAGTCGGATCGTGTCGGCCCAACTGACCCGCGGGTCGGTCGTGGCGTTGTGCAGCCGCATACGACCCAGTGTCTCGGGCGATGTCGCCAGCGCGACGATGCGTTGCATCATGTCGTCGTCATCGGCGACGAGCAGGCCCTCCACTCCGTCGAGAACGAAGTCGGCGATGCCCGTGCCGCGATAGGCGACCACCGGCAAGCCGGCGCACCGCGCCTCGAGAGCCGCGATGCCGAACGATTCCAGGACGGCCGGGGCGACGTATAAGTCGGCCCGAGCATGGATCCGCCGGATCTCCTCGGGGCACGCCGCCCCGACCAGACGTACCCATTGGGTCATGTCGTGGCGCGCGAGATATCGACGCAGCGATGGCGCCAACGGGCCGTCGCCGGCGAGAACGGCCTCGATCTGGATGTCGGCGGGGATCGCGGCGCGCGCGTGCCGAAGGATCCGCAGCAGTTGCCGGGGCCGTTTCCGCGCGGCCAGCCGCCCGACGCTGGTGATGACGACGTGCTTCGCGTCGTGGGCGGTCGGCGGTGTCCGCCACGCCTCGGCGTCAACGCCGTTGGGTAGGACTGCCACCGGCACGTCCGGCCCGAGAATGCGCCGAAGCGGTTCGGCGGCGACGGAACTCACGGCCGACCACGTCAGCGGCCATTCCCGCCAGCGCAGTGCGCGGTCGGCCCAGCGGAACAGCGGCGACGCGTACGCCCACAACGAATGCACGGTAACGACGGTCGGAATGCCCAGCCGGGCGGTGGCCGCCGCTGTCGCGAAGGCCAACGGCGAAATCGTCGACGCGTGGACATGTACGACGTCGGCATCGCTGTCGAGAACGTGGCGTCGGCCCCATGTCGACCAGAGGTAGCGAATGGTCGTCGGGTCGCCGCCGGACCGTGGCCGTGGGCGGTGGACCGCGATCCCGTCGACTCCCGCTGCCGACGCCCCGGCGACGCTCGTGACGATCTGTACATCGTGCCCGCGCTGCCGCTGCCGGACGGCAAGGTCATGGATCTGCCGCTCGATGCCGCCGACCCGGGGAAGGTAACAGTCACTGACGTGGACGATTCTCACCGGACGAGCCCGGCCGGTGGTACGTCGCCGACGACGACCGGATCGTCGACCGGCACGATGTGCCCGGCATGTCCGCACGGTCGCGGCAGACGACCGGAGGCATCGACGAGTCCCACCGGCTCCCGCGCTTCCGGAGACCGGGCCTTCGCGTCACGCTGTGGTGACCGCGCCAGTTGCACGACCGCCACGCCGAGCACGAACACGAGCGCGACAAGCGCCGCACCGCCACCCGGGCCGCGGCGGATGTGCTCGTCATAGACGCTGACGCCGACCACAATGCTGAGCAGCGGGTCGATTGCCGCGGTCGCGGGCAGACTCGCCGTGATGGGACCGGCCTGAAACGCGAGCTGGCTCAGCAGCAGCCCGGCGGCGCCGAGTGCGACAAACGCGTACAGCTGCCAGCTGGTGACGAGCGCAAACGGGGACCGTACGGCGATGTCCGTGACTGCCTTCAGCATGGCGGCGGAACCGGCGTACACAACACCGACCGCGATGCCGAGGAGAGCCGCGGACCGACCCTGCTCCCGTTGGCGCCGGCCGAGTTCGACGCACGCGGCGGTCAACGCAAAGCCGACGAGGCCGGCGATGATGGCCGGTAGTCGGTCGACCGACTCGTGCCGAACCGTCGACCTGCCGGTTGCCGCGAGGACCAGGAAGCCGGCCAGCGCCGCGGTCACGGTGACGCCCCAAGCAAACTCGCGCGCGTTGATGTGATGGCCCTCGTAGCGCCGGCGCAGGATCAGCGTGAACAGCAGTCCGGAGATCAGCAGCGGCTGTACGACCGCCAGCTCGCCCAGGTGCAGCGCGAAGACCTGCAGCGCGAGCCCGACGATGTCGCAGCCGATTCCTCCCAGCCAGAGCCGGTGCGTCAACGTGGCCCGAATGAACGTGCCGACCAGCCCGGGGTGCAGAGTCTGAGCGTCGGGCACATGGCTGGCGCTGACGTGTTTGAGCGTGCTGGACATGGCGAAGACGAATGCCGCGCCGAGGCTGAGCACGACGATCAGCCACGGATGCCCCATGCGAGCGCACCTTTCTCCGGCGGCCGGCCAGTGGGCCGGCACCGCTGAACACGGGATCGATCCGGATGACCGGAGGCAGGTGGCACGGTGCAAGCTTCGGCGGCCCG
>DATCXD010000180.1:0-5948 GCA_036566005.1 Micromonosporaceae bacterium
CAACGCCCTGCACGGTGCGGCCGATGACGAGCCAGTTCTCGGTCGGCGCCCAACCGGTCAGCGCCGATCCGGCGGCAAAGCCGGCCAGCCCCGCGTAGATGACGATGCGCCGGCCGTAGCGGTCCGAGATCCGCGCCAGCAGCGGCATCGCGGCCACGTAGCCGAGCAGGTAGCCGGTGACGATCGGGGTGGCCCGCTCCAGCCGGTTGATGGGCAGGCCGAGCGAGTTGAGGATCGGTACGAAGATGCTGACCACGACGTACGCGTCAATCGCGGCCAGCAGCACGGCGAGCCCGCCAACGCCGACGGCGATCCGGCGACCCGCGGAAGAACCGCGGCTGTCGCTGCCACCCGCACCCACCGCGGAGGGCGCGGGCGCGCCGGCGGTCGCGGCGTCAGGGTGCATTGACGGTGACGGGCGCGTTGTAATTCGTCATGGTGATGGTCACGGTCGCGCCCTTGCTGGAGCCCGATCCGGGCACCGTGAACACACCCTTGGACAGGCGATGGGTGGTCGTGTCGATCCAGATCTTGCCGGTCGTGCCGGCGCCGGAGCCGGGTACGAGAGACGTGATCGCGGCCGGGTCCGGGGTGACCGCGACGCGGTAGGCATCATGACCGTTGACCGACTCGATCGCCTCGGTTGTCGGGTTCTTGGCCGTCTTCATGAGCTGGACGACGCCCCGGTTCGGGTCGAGTATCGCGGACGGGTCGATGATCGACGACGCCGTCGACAGGGGCATCCGCGAATAGCCGCCGGTCACGCCCCTCAGGTAGAACACCTTGTTGGCGATGATGAACTCGACCTCGACGTTGACGCCGAACTCCGAGATGTCCGCGCTGCCCTTGGCGTCGCCGTTCGCCTTCAGGTCGCCCTGCGCCTTGGACAGCGGAAGGCCGGGAAGGCTTCCATCGATGGCGATCGCGAAGTGCACCGTCTGCACGGTGGCCATCGCCGCCTCCGACTGCTGCATCAGCGACGGACCGGATGGCAGCGCCGTGGTCGAGGACTCCGCCTTCTTGCCGGAGCAGGCCGCGGTGGTCAGGGCGAGCGCGGCCGTCACCGCCACGACCGCCATTACACGGGTACGGAGGAAGGCCCGGCCGCGGCCGCCGGACCGCCCATAACCGCTCGAACCAGGTGATATGTCGACCATTGTCGCGTGCTGCGCCGGCGTCATTGACTGCGGGGCAAAGCGGCTACCTGACATTGGCGAATGGTATCGCTGTGCAGCCCACTCTGTGGCCGTCGAAGTGCCCGGCTTATCTGATCTGCATTCCGGAGATCGCGCGGGCGACGACGAGCCGCTGGATCTCGGACGTACCCTCGAAAATCGTGTAGATCTTGGCATCCCGGAACCAGCGCTCGACCGGATGATCGCGCAGGTAGCCGGCTCCGCCCAGGATCTGTACGGCCTGCTCGGTCACGCGTACGGCCACCTCGCTCGCCTTCAGCTTGCTCATCGAACCCTCGCCGGCCTCGAACGGGCGGACGGTCCGTCCCATCCAGGCAGCCCGCCAAATGAGCAGGCGCGCCGCGTCGATCTCCGTCCGCATATCGGCCAGCGCGAACGCGATCGCCTGGTTCTCGATGATCGGCCGGCCGAACTGCTCGCGCGATTTGGCGTAGTCGAGCGCATATTCGTACGCGGCCCGGGCGATGCCGAGCGCCTGGGCACCGACCGTCGGCCGGGTCGACTCGAACGTCCGCATCGAGGCGGAACCGGACGACCGCCGGCCCTCCCGCGCCCGGGCGAGGCGTTCGTCCAGCTTTTCCTTGCCGCCGAGTAGGCAGGATCCGGGAACCCGTACGTCGTCGAGGAACACGTCGGCGGTGTGCGACGCTCGCAGGCCGAGTTTGCGCAGCTTCTTCGCGCCTTCGAGACCTGCGGTGCCCGGCGGGACGACGAACGCGGCCTGACCACGCGAGCCGAGATCGGGATCGACCACCGCCGTGACGACGTGCACGTTGGCGATGCCGCCGTTCGTCGCGTACGCCTTCTGGCCGCTCAGCACCCATTCGTCGGTCGCCTCGTCATAACGGGCGCGCGTGCGCATCGCCGCGACATCCGAACCGGCCTGCGGCTCGGTCGAGCAGAACGCGGCGACCTTGGGCTCGGCCGCGTCGCCGAAGCACTGCGGCACCCACTCGAGGAACTGTTCCGGCGAACCGCTGCCGTAGATGGCCGCGACGGCGAGTCCGGTGCCCATGATGGACATCGCGATGCCGGCGTCGCCCCAGAACAGTTCCTCGCTCACGATCGGCAGCGACAGCCCGGTCGGGTCGCCGTACGCGTTGACGAGGAACTCGAACCCGTACAGACCGATCTTGGCCGCCTCGGCGATGATCGGCCACGGCGTCGCCTCGCGCTCGTCCCACTCCGCGCCGGCCGGTCGGATGACGTCGGCGGCGAAGCCGTGTGCCCAGTCGCGGAGGTCCCGCTGTTCTTCGTTCAGGTCGAGGGAGAACTCCGCCATCGTCAGGCCTTCGGGATGTCGAACAGGTCACCGATCTTGGCGGCGAGGCCGAGGTCGCCCTTGGCCTTCAGCTTGCCGGTCATGAACAGCATCACCGGGTTGGCGTTGCCCGTCACGACCTTCAGGAAGTCGGCGCCGCCAACGGTCAGCGCGAGCTTCGGGTCGCGGGTCGGCGTCGAGGACAGCTCGCACTTGCCGTTCTCGATGACCAACTCGTACGTGTCGCCGCCGCCATCGGCCCGGTCACCGACGGTCCAGTGCACGACCGCGTTCGTGGTGCCGGCCCGGTCGGCCCGAAACAGCGTCGGCATGCGGCCGAAGATCTCGCCCAGCACCTTCTCCCGCTGATCGCTTTTCATCAGGGCGGTCAGTTGCTCGTTGGAGGCGCCCTTGACGAGCTGGGCGAACTGCTTCGGGTCGTCGCTCGTAAAGCTGGACAGGTCGATGTCGGCCACGGGATGTCCTCTCGTGCGCGCCGGTCGATGATGTCGCACGCGGGCATTGGCGACCGGCGGATCGGTGTCGAGCGGCGCCGGCGGGACGCGACTCGTAAGTTACTCATGCGTAACCTTACGCATGAGTAGGTATGCTCGCAAGCGTGTCGGCCCGACGACTGCCCCGCAGCGTGCGCGAGCCCCAGATGCTCGACGCGGCAGTGGCGGAGTTTGCCCGGCTCGGCTTCCATGCCGCCTCGATGGACGACATCGCGGCCCGGGCCGGCGTGAGCAAACCGATGGTGTACGCCTATCTGGGCGCGAAGGACGATGTGTTCGTGGCGTGCCTGCACCGCGAGGGCACCCGGGTGATGCAGGCCATTGTCGACGTCGTCGATCCCGCTCTCGCGCCGGACGAACAGCTGTGGCACGGCATGCGGGCCTTCTTCGGGTACGTCGCCGCCAACCGCGACGGCTGGTCCGTGCTCTACCGGCAGGCTCAGGGCCCGTTCGCGGACGAAGTTGCGACCATGCGAGCACGGATGATCGAGGTCGTCGCCGGCATGCTCGCCCGCGCGGTCGAGGGCCGTGGCCGGTCGTCGCGCACCACCGATCTGACGCCGCTCGCGTTCGCGCTGGTCGGTGCGAGCGAGTCGCTGGCGGACTGGCTCGCAGATCATCCCGACGAGAAGCCGGAGTTGGTCGCCGGCCGCCTGATGAACGTCGTCTGGCTCGGTGCTGGCCAGCTTCTCGACGGCGTGACGTGGCGGCCGTTGGCCCCCGCGGGCCGGCGCTGACCGAGCGGCACGCCCGAGGTTGCAACGGATTCGGTAACCGGGGCCAGAATGGCACTGCCCCCAACGGTGGGTCAGACCGTGCCGACGCCGCAGCCGACGACAACCTGAGGCAGTCAGGCCGGCGCCACCGATCCGGTGAGGTGCGGCCGACCGGACGCCGGGTCGACGACGGCGATCGTCCAGCCCTCGCTGTCGCGGCGTGCCCGCCAGGCGACCGTGGACGGCAGCGGGAGCGGGCGCCGGAACGCGACGTCGACGGTGTACGTCTCGCCGAGCTTGCCCTCCAACGCGGCGACAGAGTGGGCCATGGTCCACATGCCGTGCGCTATCGGGCGCGTGAAACCGAACGCACGTGCCCCGATGCGCGACAGATGGATGGGATTGCGGTCGCCGGAGACCGCGGCGTAGGCCCGGCCGATGTCGGCTCCCACCGGCCAGATCGCCGTCGGCGGCGAATCCTCGACCGATCGGCTCGCATCACCGCCGGCCACAACCTCGGAAGGGTGCGACTCGGTCGCCTTGTCCCGGCGCAGATACGTGGACACGCCGTGCCACACCTCGGCGCCGTCCACGGTGGCCGTCGCGACGACATCGAATTGGCGACCGCGCGCGTGTGACCGCAGCGACTCGGTGCGTACCGCGAAATCGAGCCGCTCGCCGACCCGGATCGGTCGCGCCTGGGTGATCCGGTTGCCGATATGCACCAGGCCGATCACCGGAAACGGAAACTCCGGTGCGCTCATCAACTCCACGGCCAAGGGAAACGCGAGTACGTGCGGATAGGTCACCGGCAACGCGTCGGCCAGGCGAAACCCGCACACCCGGTCGTAGGCGGCGAGTCGCTCGATGTCGGCTTCGACGCCGCGCAGCAGCAATCGGGTGTCCGGCAGCCGCGGATCCGGGTCCTCGTCGCGCCGCCGTACCGACCCGCGCACCGCCCTGCGGTAGAGCACTCGCGTCGCGGGGACCCGGGTCAACTCGACATCCATCACGCCCCCAGCAGGCTCTGGCCGCAGACGCGGACGACGTTGCCGGTCACGCCGTCCGAGCCGGGCGACGCCAACCACGCGATCGTCTCCGCGACATCGATCGGCAGGCCGCCCTGGGCGAGGCTGTTCATCCGGCGGCCGGCCTCGCGCAGGAACATCGGCATGGCGGCGGTCATCGCCGTCTCGATGAATCCGGGCGCGACGGCGTTCACGGTGATGCCGCGTGCGGTCAACGCGGCGGCGGAGGCCGTGACGAGTCCGATCACGCCGGCCTTGGACGTCGCGTAGTTCGTCTGTCCCCGGTTGCCGGCGATGCCGGCTATCGACGCGACGCCGACGATCCGGCCACCGGCTGGCATGAGGTTCGCCTGAGTGAGCGCGTCGTTGACTCGTTGCGGCGCTACCAGGTTCACCGCGAGGACGGTTGACCACATGGCGTCGGTCATGTTCGCGAGGGTCTTGTCCCGTGTGACGCCCGCGTTGTGGACGACGATGTCGACGCGGCCGTACCGCTCCCGGATGAAGTCGACCAGGCGCTGCGGGGCGTCGGGGGCGGTGAGGTCGAGTTGGATCGCCGTGCCGCCGATCTCGTTCGCGACCAGGCTCAACGCGTCGCCGGCGGCCGGAACGTCGAGACAGACCACGGTGGCGCCGTCGCGCGACAGCACCGCTGCGATCGAGGCCCCGATGCCGCGGGCTGCGCCGGTGACGATGGCGACCTTGCCCACGAGCGGGCGGTCCCAGTTCCAGACCTCCGGATCGGTCGCCGGCTTGCCCGCCGCTCCGATGCGGATCACCTGGCCCGAGACGTACGCGGACTTGCCGGAGACCAGGAATCGCAGCGTCGACTCGATCCTCGGTTCGGCGCCCGGTGCCACGTAGACCAGCTGAGCCGTCGTACCGCGACCGAACTCCTTGCCGATCGACCGGGTGAACCCTTCGAGCGCCCGTTGCGCGATCGCCTCATCGGTCGTGGTCGCCGCGTCCGGCGGCGTACCGAACACGATGACCCGACCACACGGTACGAGCGACCGGGCGTACGGCTGGAAGAACGCGTACAGGTCGTGCAGCTTGGCGGGCGACGTGATGCCGGTGGCGTCGAAGATGAGTGCTCCGAACCGGCCGGACAGAGCCGGCTCGGTCATGGCGGGTTCGGTCACGTCGACCGCGGCGGCCGGCGCCGTGTGGTCGGCGCCGGCTATCGGGGTGGCGTTTCCGACACCGGGCTCGACGGGCGGAGGTGACGCCTC
>DATCXD010000452.1:0-2254 GCA_036566005.1 Micromonosporaceae bacterium
GCCAGCCGTACCCCCGACGAGCAGGCGCGCGCCCTCCGCCACCTGGACCCCACGACCTCGGCCCGTGACCTGCGCGAAGGGGCCGGACGGCTGCGGCCCATGCTAGCGGCGCTGGACGCCAGGACGTGGCAGCGTCCGAGCCCGGTGCCCGGCCGCAGCGTCGGGGAGGGCGTCCTCAGCCTCTGGTACGACACGTTCGTGCACGGCGACGACATCAGGGCCGCCCTCGGCATACCGTCCGAACGCGGCCCGGGCCTGGCCGCCGCCGTGGAGTGGCTGCGGCTCTCCCTCGGCCGCAGGCGCTGGGGGCCCGCCCGGCTGGTCCTCGACGGCCTGGGCGAGTTCCCCATCGGCGATGGCGGGCCGACGCTGCGTGGGGATCCGGTGTGCTTCGTCCTGGTAGCGTCCGGGCGGGCCGACCCGGCCGAGTTCGGTGTGGACGAGCGCGTGAACATCTACCGCTGACGCCTCTGCGCGACGTGTGCCGCTAGGGGGCCGGGTAATCCGCGATGTACACCGGCGCGCCGACTTTTGTCGTGTCGGCGGGACCGCCGGTGCCGTTGATGACGTGGTCTATCGTTCCCGCGCTGAGGTTGACCGTCATGATGTGGTGGAGCTTGACGTCGGGGGCGTCGGGGACCTCGAAGCCGTTCTCGGTGTGGATCGCCGGGTTGTTCTGGTTGAAGACGTAGACGCCTCCGCCGTACAGGGTGTGCCTGCGGACGCGGTCGCCGACCTTGTAGCCGGCCCAGCCCTCCACGCCGCCGTTCATCCAGTCGGCCTGGGTCGGGGGGTCGTAGGGCAGCTCGTTCTGGTAAAGGATCGTCATGCCGTCGTCGCCGTTCCAGACGGTGTTGTACTGCTGGAAGTGCTCGACGAACAGCCCGGTGGCGGTCACGTTGTCACCGTTGATGACCGCGCCGTTGCGGCCGATGTTGGTGTGCCAGCGTTCGGTGTCGGTAAGGCCCTCGACGCCGTGGTCGGCGCGCCACACCCAGGTGTGGTCGATGATCACGTTGTCGCTGTTGACCTCGAGCGCGGTGTCGGCCTTGCCGACGTGCGGCCCGCCGACTCGGAAGTACACGTCGGATAGGGTCGTCGGGTCGTTCGCCGGAGTTGGGCGGTCGCCGTGTTCGTTGCCGACGCGGAGCAGGACCGGCGATTCCTTGAGGCCCGCGTCGATGGTGACGCCCGCGATGACGACGCCGGGGACGTCGGCGACATCGAGCGGGGTCGAACCGTTGACGGCGGTGAGCGTGGCGTGTCCCAGGCCGAGGACCACCGTGTCGGGCCGCTTGACCTCGATGCTCTGCGCGATGTCGTACACGCCGGGCGTGAGCAGCAGGTTCTTGCCGCGGGCGAGTTGGTTGTTGATGACCCGCGCCGAGTCCGACGGCCTCGCGACGAAGAAATCGCCGATCGGCACCGTGCGGCCCGGCGTCATGCCGTCGGCCCACGAGATGCCGCGGGTGTTCTTCCGGGCGGCGGGCACGCGGACGTTGTACGCGCCGTTCGCGTCGACGAACAGGTACGGCTTCTCGCGGCTCACCGGAGTGGTGTCGAGCGTCGTGTACGGCGGGCTCGGGAACGATGCGTCGTCCGGAGCGCCGACGACTCCCGCGAAGACCTGGTTCCATACGCCGTTGGACCATCCGGCGATCTCGCTGTTACGGGTCAGCCACTGCTGTTGCGATCCGTTGGTGACCGACGGCAACCTGGAGTCGGCGATGAAGCCGCCACTGGCGAACTGCGGCCCGGCGGTGCAGTAGTCCATCAGCGACAGGCCGCCACCACTGACGTTGAGGCGGCGCATGGACACGGCCTGGGAGACGGCCCAGAAGTTCGCCGTCGCCCGGCAGCCGTCCTGGCCGGCCGGATCGATGTTGATCGACAGATTCGACAGGGTCCGCCAGAAGTTGACGAGCGCGAGACAGTTGCCCGTGCCGCCATCCGCCAGGCAGCGGTTGTAGACCTCGACTTTGCCGTTGATGACGACATCGGTGGGCGACGCGCCCAGGCCGGCGATCTCGGTGTAGTAGCCGACCTTGATCTGGAGCGGGTCGTCCGCGGTGCCGTACGTTCCCGGCTTGAACAGGAACGCGTAGCGTTGAGTGCCCATCTCGTTGTCGACCTGCGTGGCGTGCGCCGCGTCCAGGGCCGTCTGAATGTCGTCGAGCGGCATGCTCGGATCGAAGACGGTGACGTTCGCGCCGAAGCCGAAGGTGTCGCGGCTCGCCGAGGCGGCGGCCGTGCC
>DATCXD010000469.1:0-2985 GCA_036566005.1 Micromonosporaceae bacterium
GCAGCCGGCGGTGCGCCGCCGCGCGCCGCCGCCAGCGACCAGCAGCGACCAGCAGACCGGCAGCGCCCGAGGGTCGCCGCCGGACCTGCGTCCGTTCGTTGAACCCGGCTACGGCGTCGCGTAGTTGACGGTCACGGAGGTGTAACCGAGCGACTTCAGCAGGCCGTTGAGCATGGCCGTCGTGTTCTTCTCCGCGCGCGCCGGCAGCTCGCTATCCAGTGCCGCGGCCGCGATCTTTTGCTGACCGAGTTGATAGAGCCGCTGCTCGGAGTTCGCGTCGTTGGAGAACACGTCACCCAGGCGGTTGATCAGGCCCTTCTGGGTCGCGTACAGATAGCTTCGACCCTCGTCGAGGTTCGGCGGCTCGAGTTGGGGCGCCGGCAGGTTTACCGTCACCTTCTTCGAATCGGTCGGGTCGACTTTGATGTCGCCCTGGCCAATGTGGCTGAAGTCGACGTACGCATCGACCGACCCGTCGGCCACGAACAACGACCGTTCGTTGAACAAGAAATCGGGCACGTACTTGCGATTGTTCTGCAGATCGACGATCACCTGGAAGTTGCCGCTCGCGGCCTCGAAGCGGGACAGGTCCTGGATGGACACCAGCAACACCGGTCCGCTGCGGTCGGTGGTCTTCGAGCCGAAGATGTTGCCGAACTTCGGCCACAGCCCGAACATCGTCGTGATCAGCAGCAGGATCACGATGATGCCCGCGATCGCGGCGAGCCAGAACATCTTGCGCCCGATCGCGGCAAAAGGATTCCAGCCCCAGCGCCGCGCGACCCGCGCGCCGCCCGCGGGCGGTTCGTCGCCCGCGTCGCGCGTAAGCACCGGCAGGGAGACGGTGTCGTGGTCGTGTGTCGCCCGGCGGGCGGGCAGTTCGGCCGTGGCCTGTGCCCGGCCGGGGCGATACTCGTGCATCGCGGGTGACTCGTCCGCGTTTGGACCGGGCGAGCCGCCACCTGGTTCACTGGGCGAGCCGCTGCCTGAATCGACGTCCGCGGTCGCGGCTGTCGGCTCCCGGCTGCCGTCGCCGGCGGTCTTGGCAGTCATCGCGTCACATCCCGTCTTCGATCCGGCGTTGCGTCCTGCACTGCCTGCTGTCGCCTGTGCCCGGCCGGACGATGCCGGCCGCGGGCAGCCTTCCGGGACCGCGGTCTCGCGCCCGCGCTCAGTCTTAAGTAGAAGGTGCCCGCGCAAGGGCGCGACCAAACCCCGATCGACGCTGCGCCGCGTGACCACTGCGTGTCATCGATGACGACACGTTAGGACCGGGGTACGACACTTCCGCGATACGAAGCTGTGACGAACATCAATGCCGGCCCACCGCCGACAACCGCCGGCGACCAGGCGTTACACGAACGCGGACAGGCCGGTCAACTGCTGCCCGATGACAAGCTGATGCACCTCGGACGTGCCCTCGTAGGTGAGCACGCTCTCCAGGTTGTTGGCATGCCGCATGACCGGATACTCCCCGCTGATGCCGTTCGCGCCGAGGATCGTCCGGCACTGCCGCGCGATGCCGATCGCCTCGCGGACGTTGTTGAGCTTGCCGATGCTGATCTGCTCGGGCGCACTCCGCCCGGCATCGACCTGGCGCCCGAGGTGCAGCGCGAGCAGATAGCCCTTCTGGAGTTCGAGCGCCATGTCGGCGAGTTTGGCCTGGGTGAGCTGGAAGGCGGCGATCGGCTTGCCGAATTGTTCGCGCGTGGTCGCATAGTCGATCGCGGTGTGCAGGCAGTCGCGCGCCGCGCCGAGCGCGCCCCAGACGATGCCGTACCGCGCCTGGGTCAGGCAGGACAGCGGCGCGCGCAGGCCGCGCGCGTCCGGAAGCTGCGCGGTGGCCGGCACGCGGACGTCGTCCAGCGTGATCTCACCGGTTATCGACGCACGCAGCGACATCTTGTGGGTCACCTCGCGCACCGACACACCGGGCGCCTCCATGGGTACGGCAAAGCCGGCGATCCCGTCGTCGGCGCGGGCCCAGATCACTGCGATATCGGCCACCGGCGCATTCGTGATCCACATTTTGCCGCCGTGCAGGATCCAGTCGTCGCCGTCACGACGAGCCCGCGTGCGCATAGATCCCGGGTCGGAGCCGTGATCGGGTTCGGTCAGCCCGAAGCAGCCGATCACGTCTCCGGTCGCCATCCGCGGCAGCCACTCGGTACGCTGCTCCTCCGAGCCGAACTTCCAGATGGCGTACATCGCCAGGGATCCTTGGACGCTGACCAGCGAGCGGATACCGGAGTCGCCCGCTTCCAATTCGAGGCAGGCGAGGCCGTAGGCCACGGCAGACGCCCCGGGACAGCCGTACCCGGTCAGGTGCATGCCGAGCAGGCCGAGCGCACCGAAGTCCTTGGCCAGGTCACGGGCCGGGAGCGTGCCCGACTCGTACCATTCGGCGGCGTACGGGCGGATCCGGTCGTCGACCACCTTCCGGACAACGCGACGGATCTCCAGTTCCTCGTCGGAGTGGAGGCGATCGACGTCGATGAGATCGAGCGGTGCGCGCGTCATGACCACAACGTAGCCGCTCGGACGGCCGGCGGATAAGGCGGCGGCGCCGTTGGCGGAGCCGGCCGCTCAGTCGACGGCGACCTTGGCCGTCGCGGTGACGGTGCCCACGGGCATCGAGAGCACCCGGGCATGGATCGTGGTGCGCTGCTGGAGGGCGGCACGCAGCGCCCGGTGCACACCGTCCTCCAGGTAGAGCGTGCCCTCGAACGCGACCACATGCGGAAAGAGATCGCCGTAGAACGTCGAGTCCTCAGCCAGCAGCCGGTCGAGCGCCAGCTCACGCTTTGTCGTCACGAGTTGATCGAGGCGCACCGGACGCGGCGGAATCTGCGACCACTCCTTGAGGGAGAGCCCGTGGTCTGGGTAGGGCCGGCCTTCCGAGACCGCCTTGAAGATCACGCCGGTGGCTCCCCTTCTCGCCTGCTCAAGCCCAACATCCTAGCCGCCGATGGCCGGTGCGGCCCC
>DATCXD010000472.1:0-2175 GCA_036566005.1 Micromonosporaceae bacterium
CCGGCTAGGATCTCGCCGGCGACGGAAGTGCCGACGGTCATGACGACGTGCGCGACGGGCGAGTCCGGGCCGTGGCGGCTCTCGGTCACCCGTCCTCCCCTCCGATGGACGCCGTCACGGGGCGATACACGCCCCGAGCTAGTAAGAGCCTAGGCGTCGAATGCACGTGTCGGCGAGGGAACCCTACCCGGCTTAGCTGAACGCTGAGGTAGACGACTTCGTGACGATGCCTAACTCGTTGTCCGTTCGTGACAACGCGGCCCGAACGTCTCGTGACAAATACTCCCGAACCTGAACGAATAGGGTCGGCCCGAAAGTGAATCCGACCAACCCCCGCCACCCGCTCGATACCACGTCCACTTTCCCGTACCACGTACCCCCGAAAGCTCTTTAAGCCCTCGCCGGCGGCTGACAGCGCGCCCACAACCCCGGGCCTGGGGCAACCCGACCCACGCAGACCTAAAGGCCCCATCCCCAGTCAAGTGGATCGGGTTGCCCCAGGCCCGCAGCCCGCGCCCACCCGCTACCGCCCGAATCGCGCCCGCACCATCGTCGCGACATCCGTGATGTCACGCGCCTTCAGTAGAAGGCCAGCACCGACATACGCAACGCCCAAGACGACCGCACCTACAACCAGTGCGGCGATCGCGCCGACCTTGCCGTTGCCCAACTCGTGCTGGATCAGCAGTGAGAACAGCCACGCGGGGATCGCCGCGATCAGGGCCGCGACCGCGAGTTTGCCAAGCGCGCGCATCGTGTCGCCGATCGCACGCAGGCCGATCCGGCGGCGGAGCAACTGGTAGCCGATGACCGCGGCCAGTACGTAGGAGATCGCGTTGCCGAGCATCAGGCCGGCGTCGACGAGCGCAAGTGGCAGGGCGACGTAGAAGATCACGTCGAAGGCGATGCGTACACCGACGACCGGCATGTTGACCAGCGCCGGTGTCTTCGTGTCGGGCATCGCGTAGAACGCGAACAACTGCATCTGGGTGATCGCGTACGGCACGAGGCCGATGGCCGCGACCGCGATCACCGTGCCGGTCTGCATCGCCTCCGCGTGGGTGTATTTGCCCCACTGAAACAGCACGACCGCGAGCGGCCGACCCAGCACGATGTACGCCGCCGTCACCGGGATCAGGATGACCGCAGACAGTCGCGTACCCATGGTCAGGTTGTGGCCCATGTCGGCGAAGCGGCTCTCGGCCGCGGCGCGGGCGAGCCGGGGCATGAGCGCGGTCAGGATGGACACGGCGACGATGCCGTGCGCCATCATGAAGATCAGGAACGCGTTGTTGAAGATCGCCGGACCGGGCGCCGCGTGCAGGACCGACGACCGGCTGGCCGCGCCCTGGGAAAGCCTCAGGATGACCGTGAGCCCGATCTGGGTCATGATCACGTACACGAGCATCCAGGCACTCGTCCGTCCGATCTGGCGCAGCCCGAGCTTGCCGAAGTCGAACCGCCACCGCCAGCGGAACTGCACGCGACGCAGCGCCGGGACCAGTCCGCTGGCCTGTACGACGATGCCGAGCGTCGTACCGATGCCCAACACCAGCACCTGCGGCGTGGTGATCGTCGTCGCGTCCAGCTTCTTCGGGCCGGGCATCACCCAGAACACCAGCGCGGTGGCGATCACCACGAGGTTGTTGAGGATCGGTGACCACATCGGCGCCATGAAGTGCCCGCGCGTGTTCAGTACGCCGGCGAGCAGTGCCGCGATGCCGTAGAAGAAGATCTCCGG
Organism: Micromonosporaceae bacterium; assembly: GCA_036566005.1. Classification (GTDB taxonomy): domain Bacteria; phylum Actinomycetota; class Actinomycetes; order Mycobacteriales; family Micromonosporaceae; genus DASQPR01. The sequence continues at coordinate 1,742 of DATCXD010000472.1, forward strand.
CAGGATCAGGTATGACAGCGACGTGATCAGGTGCTTGTCGGCCGCGTGCGAGTGGCCGGCGACCAGTTGCGTGAGCAGCGGCGCGGCAGCGACGGCGAGCACGGTCGCGCCGGCCAGGAAGATCGTGGCCAGCGTGAGCAGCCGCTGTGTGTAAGCCTCGCCGCGATCGTTGTCCTGCGTGCGTGCCTTCATCAGCAGCGGCACGACCACGCTGGACAGCACGCCACCGAGCAGCAGCTCGTAGACCATGTTGGGCAGGGTGTTGGACAGGTTGTAGGCGTTGCCGACCGTCGCCGCGCCGATCGCGGCACCGAGAGCAACCGTACGGATCAGTCCCGTGACGCGACTCACCATGCTGCCGGCGGCCATGATGGCGCTGCTGCGGGCAATCGACGGCTGCTCGTCCGGCAGCGGCGCGGGAGCGCCCGGCGGTG
>DATCXD010000511.1:0-2739 GCA_036566005.1 Micromonosporaceae bacterium
CGGGCCCTGGGGTGAATCCGTTCGGCGACGAGGTCATCGCAACGATCGATCCGTGGTGGCGCGACGGTCCCTGTGTCATCGATGCCTGACCCTCACACGCTGCAGGATCCGTGCGACTTCCGGGAAGTCGCCCTCCGTAGGGCACTCCAGACGGGCGACTTCCCGGAAGTTGCGGCACCGGCCGGGTCGTCGACGAGCGACTAAGGCCTGGGCATACCCTGCTAGACATGGATGTGGTGATTCGGCGTGCGGTCACCGCCGACGTCACCGCGATCCGAGCCTTGATCGACACGTACTCGGTCGAGCGCCGGCTGCTGTCCAAGGCGACCGTCGCGATCTATGAGGCGGTCCAGGAATTCTGGGTGGCCGTGCGCATCGGCGACGGTGCCGTCGTCGGGTGCGGCGCGCTGCACGTGATGTGGGAGGACCTCGCCGAGATCCGTACGGTCGCGGTCGATCCGGCCGTGCGCGGCCACAAGATCGGCCATCGCATCGTCGGCGAGTTGCTCGCCACCGCCGCGATATTGGGGGTGCGGCGGGTCTTCTGCCTCACCTTCGAGACGGAGTTCTTCGGCTCGTTCGGTTTCACCGCGATCGACGGTGCGCCGGTGCCGCACAAGGTCTTCGAGGAACTGCTGCGCTCCTACGACGAAGGTGTCGCCGAGTTCCTCGACCTGGAGCGGGTCAAGCCGAACACGCTCGGCAACACTCGCATGTTGCTGCATCTGGATCCCCGGTCGCACTCGGATGCCCGGTTGCATATCGACTCCCGGTTGCATATGGACACCCAGTGACGGCCGGCGTCCGCAAGAACAAGAACAGGGTCGCGGCGATCGACTGCGGTACGAACTCGATCCGGTTGCTGGTCGCCGACCTGCCCGCGCCCGAATTGCGGCCGGCGGCGGCGCTGACCGACGTCGTACGCCGGATGGAGATCGTGCGGCTCGGTGCCGGCGTGGATCGCACCGGCCGGCTGGCCGCGGACGCGATCGAGCGCACCCGCGTTGTGCTGGCCGAGTATGCGCACCAGATCTCCGGGTCGGGCGCCGACCGGGTACGGATGGTGGCGACGTCGGCATCGCGCGACGCGGCCAACGCGGATGACTTCACGGCCATGGTCCGGGCGACGATCGGCGTCGATCCCGAGGTCGCCTCCGGCGACGAGGAGGCACGCCTCTCGTTCGACGGTGCCATACGCGGACTCCCGGCGAGCGAACCGGCGCCGTACTTGGTCGTCGACATCGGCGGCGGCTCGACCGAGTTCGTCACCGGCGCCCAGACCGTCGACCACGCGATCAGCATCGACATCGGCGGCGTACGGATGACCGAGCGGCATCTCCTCACCGATCCGCCGACCAGCGCCGAGATCGCGGCGGCCGAGCGCGACATCACGGCCGCCGTTCGACATGCGCTCGACGTGGTGCCCGGTCGGGACGCGAAGACCCTGGTCGGGCTGGCCGGTTCGGTCACGACGGTGGCCGCGATAGCGATGGGCCTCGAAACGTACGACCCGGGTCGGACCCACCATTCCCGGGTCAGTGCCGCCGATGTCGCCCGGATCACCGACGATCTGCTCGGCGCAACGCGCGCGCAACGCTCGGCGATTCCGGTCATGCACCCCGGTCGTGCCGACGTCATCGCCGCCGGTGCGCTGATCCTCCGTACGATCATGGCCGAAAGCGGCGCAAGTGTGGTCGTCGCGAGCGAGCACGACATCCTCGACGGCATCGCCTGGTCGCTCGCCGATCGTGTCACAACGGCCTGACCTGGGGCGATGCGTGCTGCGACGTACAACACCGACATTGGGTGTATCGGTGGCGGCGGTGCGCATGATTGGCTACCCGTCACAACCTCTCCACGGCGCGGTCACAAGCTTCGCGGGTAGGTCGTGCGCGAGCGCAGGTAGCCAGCCGACGACGTCTGACAACCAGGAGCCGGTCATGGGGGAAATCGTCAGTTACCGCAGCAACGGTGGTTCGAGTGAGGGCTACCTGGCTCGCCCGGCGACCGGTGTCGGCCCCGGTGTGGTCGTCATCCAGGAGTGGTGGGGGCTGGTGCCGCACATCAAGTCGCTGGCCGACCGCTTCGCCCAGGCCGGATTCGTGGCGCTCGCCCCCGATCTCTACCACGGCGAGCAGGCCAGCGAACCCGACCAGGCCGGCAAGCTGATGATGGGCCTGGCAATGGATCAGGCCGCCAAGGACATCGCCGGTGCGGCCGACTACCTAACTGGCCTGGAGGGCACGACCGATCGAATCGGCACGGTCGGGTTCTGCATGGGCGGCAGCCTGGCGCTGTGGTCGGCGACGCTCTCGCCGACGATCGTTGCGACCGTGGGCTTCTACCCACCGGTGCCGTGGGAGCGGATGTCGCCGACCTGGTCGAACTACGCCGGCAAGGCCGCCCTCATCCACTGTTCGGAGCACGACGGGACAAGCGCGGCGCCCGGCATCAAGACGGCTGTCCAGGCGATTACCGAAGCCGGCGGCGAGTGCATCACGTACGACTATCCAGGCACCGACCACGCGTTCTTCAATGATGACCGGCCGGAGGTCTACCACGCGTCGGCCGCGGCCACCGCGTGGGCCCGTACCCTCGAGTTCCTCCGGAACCGGCTCGGGTGAGTGCTCGGCGGGGGCGCACGCACGACGGTGCCGCACTCGGTCGCGCGGCGACCGGCGTGGCGACCACCGCGGCGGAGGTCAAGGCGATCGCCAGCGGCTGCCACGAACTGACCGA
>DATCXD010000518.1:0-3530 GCA_036566005.1 Micromonosporaceae bacterium
CCGAGCGGGACGATGCCCGGTCCGGTGAAGCCGTTCTTCTGGATCGCGTCGAGGATCGACTGACGGGTCGGGTTCTTGCCGGCCGCCTGGAGCGCCTGGACGAACAGGTAGCCGACGCTCATCCCGTACTCGGTGTTGCCGTCCCATGGCGCGTTGTTGTTGTACTGCTTGTTGATCGTTTGGAACAGCTGGATCCACGGGTTGTTGGTGTCCGAGGCCGCCGGCAGGTAACCGTCGGTGATGACACCCTCCAGCAGCGGTGCGCCCTTGAGCAGCCCCTCGACCGTTGCGTAGTCGGCGCCGACGTTCGACACGATCCACTGCGGGTGGAAGCCGAGCTGAGCCGCGGTGCCGAGCGACAGCGCCGTAAAGCCCGGGATCGTGGCCGCGACGACGACCTGGCAGCCGGCGCCCTTCAGCGCACCGATCTGCGGGGCGACGTTCTGGTTCGTCACGACGTACGTCTGCGCGTTGGCCACGCCGCTGTCGCCGAGCGTCAGCTTGACGCCGGCGAGCTCGTCGGTGCCGAAGTCGTCACCCTGCCCGAAGAAGCAGATCTTCTTGCCCGCGAAGTTCTGCTTGATGTACGAGCCGAGGATCTTGCCTTCGACCGTGTAATCGGTCTGGTAGGCGAACGTGTACGGGTACTTCGACGGCTGGTTCCAGGTCGTGCTGCCGGACGCGACGAACAGGTCCGGCACCTTGTTGTCGTTGAGGAACGGAAGCACGCCGGTGTGCGTCGGCGTGCCGAGGCCGTTCAGGATCGCGAAGACCTTGTCCTGCTGGACGAGCTGGTGCACGTCGGTGATCGTGGTCGCCGGGTTGTAGCCATCGTCCATGACCTTGTAGACGATCTTGCGACCGTTGATTCCCCCGTGCGCGTTGACGTATTGGAAGTAGGCGTTCGTAGCCGGCGATATCTCCGAGTAGCCGGGTGCTGCCGGCCCGGTCAGCGGCTGGTGCGAGCCGACGGTCACGGTCGTTGCGGTGACACCCGGGACGTTGGCCGCCGCGGTGCTGCCACCGCTGCTCCCACTGCCGCTGTTTCCGCTGGTGCACGCGGACAGAGCGGTGACGATTCCGATGGTGGCGACGAGGGCGATCCCTCGTCGGGTGTGACGTGCCATGCGACACCGACCTTTCAGGTCGTGACTTCGTGGGTGGGTGTGGAGGTGGATGTGGTGTTGCCCTCGGGTTCGGTCGCGGGACGCGGCCCGGTCGAAGGCGGTGACGCGGGTGTGTGCGGGGTCCTGACGAGCCGCGCACGCATCCATCGGCCTGCCCGTCGCAGCAGGCCCTGTATACCGCCCGGGGCGGCGATGGCGATCACGATCAACGCCAGTCCGAAGATCGCCAGCGGCACGTTGCCGCGCAACTTCGATGCCTCGGCCGCCGACACGTTGAGGTGATCCATGAGCTTGGTGGTGTAGTACGGCAGCAGGACGATCGCGATCGATCCCCAGATCGCGCCGTACAGGCTGCCGAGGCCGCCGAGCACGATCGCGAGCAGCAGATAGAGCGACAGGGTCAGTGCGTAGCTGTCCGGCGACACGTTCTGGTTGATCAGCGCGATCACGCCACCGCCGAGCCCGGCGCAGATTGCGCTGACGACGAATGCCGTGACCTGCGTACGCGCCACGTTGATGCCGGCGAGTTGCGCGGCGACCTCGCTGTCTCGCACTGCCCGCAGGTTGCGCCCGACCCGTCCGTGCACGAGGTTGGCCAGGAAGAACAGCGTGATGCCGGCGCACAGCAGAGCGATCCACGCCTGCCATTCCTCCTGCGGGAAGAACTGGCCGAGGGATGCCGGTGCCGGCGGCGCCGGTGCCGACACGCCCTGGTCGCCGTGGAAGACCGAGCTGAACTGAGTGGTGATCGAGGGCACCGCGACGACGATGGCGAGGGTCAGACCGGCCAGGTACGGGCCGCGCAGCCGGGCGGCCGCGAGGCCGATGACGACACCGACGATCGACGTCGCGACGACGGCGACGACGAGAGCGACCACCACCGTCCACTGGCTGGTGACCGAATGGTCGCTGAACGTGCCCAGCATGAGCGCGGCCGTGTACGCCCCGACGGCCATCAGCGCACTGTGTCCGAGCGACACCTGGCCGTTGAGCCCGGTCAGCACGGTCAGACCGGCGACCACACACAGGTACGCCGCGATCGTCGCGATCTGGAAGTCGTAGAACGCCTGGACGTGATCGGTCAGATACCACATCACCGCGAGCGCGACGACTGCAATCGCGAGATGCCGCAGCAGCATCGGGCCGCGTGCCGGCCGGCCCGGCACCGGCGGACCGGCCAGGCGGCGCAGGATGCCGCCTGTCGCCGTCGCCGCCGTCGAAGCGTTCTCGGACCCGGTCATACGCGCCTCGCCTGCCGCATCGTGAACAGGCCGCCCGGGCGCAGCAGCAGGACGATCACGAGCAGTACGAGCACCGCCAGTGAAGTCACGTTGCTACCCAGGTAGCCGCTCGTATAGGAGAGCACCAGTCCGAGCGCCAGACCACCGACGACAGCGCCGACCGGACTGTCCAGCCCGCCGATGACGGCCGCCGTGAACGCGGTCACGAACACCAGATCCATCGCATTCGGTTGCAGGAACGCGGTCGGGATGATGAGCAGACTCGCAATCGCGCCGACCACCGAGGCCAACGCCCAGCCGAGGGTGAACACCCGCGACACGTTCACGCCGAGCAGCCGGGACGTCTCGGGCGCGAACGCCGCCGCACGCATCCGCAGGCCGATCGACGTGCGGGTGAACAGGACAGCGATGCCGACCACAGTGGCGGCCACCACGGCGAAAGTGAACAGCGTGAACGGGGAGAACACGGCATAGTCGCCGATCGTGAACGGCGTCCGGCTGAACGGCACCGGGAATGGCCGCTGGTCGACTCCGTACACGATGCCGAGGATCGCGGTGATCAGCAGGGCCAGTCCGAGCGCGACGACGATTGCCGACAGCGGTGCGGTGTGCGCGACGAACCGCATGACCCCCCGCTCGACGACGACGCCGAGCACGAGGCCGGCACCGATCGCGGCGAGCGCACCGAGCCAGTAGTTCCCGGTCGCCTGCACCACGGAATACGCGACGTACGCCGCCGCGACCGCCATCGCACCCTGTGCGAAGTTCACCACGCGGGTGCCACGCCAAATCAGGACGAGCGCGAGCGCGAACGCGGCGTAGATCGCCCCATGGGCGAGCCCGTCGACGGTCAGGAAGACGAACCGCTCCACCCTCGCTCCTTTCGGCCGGTCAGTTGTGTCCGCTCTGCCCGCGGTGGCATCGACGTCAGAAACCCAGGTATGCGTGGCGCAAGGACTCGTCGCTCGCCAGCGACGCCGCGTCGGCTCGTTGCACGATGCGGCCGAGGGAGATGACGACGCCAACGTCGGCGACCGACAGCGCGGCGCGGGTGTTCTGTTCGACGATGAGGACGGTGAGCCCGCGCGTGTCGCACAGGTGCCTCAACATCGTCATGATCTGCGTGGTGATGCGAGGGGCGAGTCCTAATGACGGCTCGTCC
>DATCXD010000519.1:0-4790 GCA_036566005.1 Micromonosporaceae bacterium
GGCCATCCCGGATTCGCCCAGCCCGAGGAGCAGCACGGTCTTGGTCACGGCGGTCACCAGGTCGGTGTCGCCACCGCGGATCACGCCGCGAGCTCCGGCCGAGATCAGCGCGCTCGCCACGGTCGGCTCCGGCAGGCCGTAGACGACGAGGGTGGCCCGCGGCGCGTACGCCATCGCGCGGCGTACGAAGCCGATCGGATCGGGCCGGGTCAGGGCACCGTCGACGAACACCAGATTGGCGGGGCGTTCGGCCAGGCGGGCCAGGGCCTCGACCGAGGTGACCGCGGTACGCACCGCGGCGCTGACGCCCAGCCGGTCGGCGCACACCGCCACCGCCCGAGCCGCATCTGGCGTCCGTACACAGGCAAGGACCGTCAGCACGCGCATCCCCTTTTCAGGCGGTTGGTGTGTTCTCTGAAGGAGAGGAGAACACGAATTGGACCGGTCTACGACCACTTTCTACGGATGTGGCGTCAAAAAGCGCACACCAGGTGCGAGTCCCTCGGCCTGATCTGCGAGTGCATAGAACCGGCAAGCCTTGGGTACCCCATCCGTACCGCAGCTACGTCCCGACCCACGGCTCACGAGAGAGGTTCGCGATGAGCAACGTTCGGAGGTTGCCGGGCCCTAACGCCGATATCTGGGACTGGCAGCGCGAAGGCCTGTGCCGCGGCCGTGACAGCGCGCAGTTCTTCCACCCCGATGGCGAACGCGGCTCCGCGCGCACGCGCCGGGAGACCCAAGCCAAGGCTTTATGCCGATCCTGCCCGGTCCGTCCGGAATGTGCCGCCCAATCCCTTGCCGCGCGCGAACCGTACGGGGTCTGGGGCGGGTTCACCGAGACCGAGCGGTTGCGTCTGCTCGCCCTCGGCTGGCAGGACGCCTGGCAGCGCTACCGGCGGCGCGTCGACGTCGGCAAGCTCGAAGCGAAACTGAACCACGAGATCACGAAATCGTTCGGCCGACGCGCGCTATCGCCCGCCGACCCAACCGCCGTCCCCCGCCAGCGGGAGGCCGTCGCCAGTTGACCCGGCCGGCTGGACCGCGCCGGTCGCCCGCCGTCACCATGCGTCGATCACGATCGTCTTGAGTCGGCCGGTCACGCAGTCGATCGTGCCCTTTCCCCCTCCATCGCGCTGCGCTCCCGTCCCGGTCGCGCGGGCGCGGAGGGTGAACGTGAAGCCACCACTACATTTTGTTATCGCACCGTCACGCTGATGGTGTGATAACCGCTGGCACCGTTGGGTGCCGGGTCGGCCTGCTCGCTCGTCTGCGTCTGGCCCGCGTTGTCGGTTGCGCGTACCTGCAGCTGGTGCGGTCCCGGGGTGGCGTTCCACGGGAGGAACCACTGACGCCACGTGTCGATCGACGGCACGGCGTCGAGTTTGGCCGCCCGCCATGGGTCGTTGTCTACGCGCACCTCGACCTTGCTGATCCCGCGATGTTGCGCCCACGCGACACCCGCGATCGTGACGCTGCCGGCGTTGACCGACTTGCCGTCCGTCGGGGTGTCGATCCGCGACTCCGTCTTGATCGGGCCCATTGCCGACCATCCGCGCGGCACCCAGTACGCGTCGAAGTCGGCGAAGCTCGTCAGCTCGAGTTCGGTGATCCACTTTGTCCCGGACACGTACCCGTAGAGACCGGGAACGACGGTGCGCACGGGGAATCCGTGCTCGACCGGCAGCGGGGCGCCGTTCATCCCGACCGCCAGCATGGCGTCACGGCCGTCCATCACGACCGCGGTCGGTGAGCCGGCGGTGAATCCGTCGGCCGATCGGCCGACCAGCTGATCCGCGCCGGGCAGCGGGCCGGCCTCCGCCAGCAGATCTTTGAGGAGTACGCCCTGGAACAGCGCGTTGCTGATCAGGTTGCCGCCGACCTCGTTCGACACGCAGGCCAGCGTGATATATCGCTCGACCATCGGACGTGCCAGCAGTTGCTTGTAGGTGAGCGAGATTTCGCGCCGCACCTTCCCGTGGATCCGGAGCGTCCACGTCGTCGGATCGACCTGCGGCACGACCAGCGCCGTATCGATCCGGTAGAACTGGTCATTCGGCGTCACGAACGGCGTCAGGCCGCTGATGCCCTGCTCGGGTGCGAGCGACGGGGCCGGCGAACCGCTCGGCGTCGGCAACACGACCGCCTGCCGGGCGGCCGTGACGCTACGGCGTTCGCCGAGCTGCCGCCCGATCACCTCGGCGACCAAAGCGCCGACGAGTGCGACACCGGAGCTGATCAGAACCGTACGCCGGCCGGTTCGGGTGTCGAGATCCGGTCGCCGTACCCGTGGTCCGCGCAGGACATAGTAGAGCGCGCCGGCCCCGGCGCAGGCGCCGATCAGCGAGGGGAAGATCGCACCGAACCCGGCGGCCGGCCTGGTGACGGCGGCGACGGCTCCGAGGATGCCGAACGCGGCGATTCCCGCGTAACCGATGCGGATGTCACGCACTGCCCAGGCGCCGATGACCGCGGCCACCAGCGCGAGCAAGATGAACGTGCCGGCGATCAGCGCGGTCTTGTCATGCGTGCCGAAGGTCGATATCGCGAACGTCTTGACCGGCGGCGGTACGGAATCGACGACCACGTCGCCGACCGCGATGACCGGGGCGCTCTGCGGGCCGGCGAACGCCGCGATCAGCTCGGCGAGTCCGATGGAGACCGCGGCTGCCGCGATGCCGGCGAGCGACCCGAGCCACCGAGCCTGATTGTTCACGACTGCCACGGTGACAAGTCTCATCGCTTCGCCAACAGGCACAAGCCTCGTAAGCGACCCTTAAGAAACTTCCCATACCACCGTAAGGTGTGCCGCACCCGGAACCACGTAACCGCTCTCGGTGTCACGTACCCCCGAAAGCTCTTACTACTGTCCGTCGGCGCGCCCCCACGCAAAAGGCCAGGCGAGGCTTGCCCACGTCGGGATCAAGCCTGACCGCCCAGAGTGGGCAAGCCTCGCCTGGCCTTAAAAACGCAAGAACGATCAGAACCCAGGCCCGTGAGAATGCCCGTGCCCGTGCCCGTGCCCGTTCGCCGCCGCCGGCGGCTCCTTCTTCTCCACGACGATGCTCTCGGTCGTGAGCAGGAGGCCGGCGATCGACGCGGCGTTGGCCACCGCGTTGCGCGTCACCTTGACCGGGTCGACAATGCCGGCCTTGACCAGGTCGACCCACTCGCCGGTCGCGGCGTCGAGGCCTTCACCCCACGCGCGGGTACGAACGTCGTTGACGACGACATATCCGTCGCTGCCCGCGTTCTGAGCGATCCACCGGAGGGGTTCGACCAGGGCTCCAGCGACAATCTTGACGCCGGTCGCCTCGTCGCCCGTCTTGTCGAGCGCGTCGAGCACGGAAGCGATCTGGACGAGGGCCGCGCCGCCGCCGGGCACGATGCCCTCCTCGACCGCCGCCTTCGTCGCTGCGATGGCGTCTTCGATGCGGTGCTTCTTCTCCTTGAGCTCGATTTCGGTGGCCGCGCCGACCTTGATGACGGCGATGCCGCCGGAGAGCTTCGCGAGTCGCTCGTTCAGCTTCTCCTTGTCCCAGTCGGAGTCGGACGCCTCGACCTCTTTGCGGATCTGCTCGGCCCGCGCCTGTACGTCGGCGGACTTGCCCCCGCCATCGACGATGACGGTGTCGTCCTTCGTGACGACCACCCGGCGAGCCGTGCCGAGCATGTCGATCGTGGCCGTGTCGAGCTTGTACCCCAGCTCGGGGTTGATCAACTCAGCGCCGGTGAGCACCGCGATGTCCTGCAATTGGGCCTTGCGGCGATCGCCGAACGCCGGAGCCTTCACCGCGGCGACCTTGATCGTCTTGCGGATCGCGTTGACCGTGAGTGCGGCGAGCGCCTGACCGTCCACGTCCTCCGCGACGATCATCAGCGGCTTCCCGGTCTGCAGCACCTTCTCCAGCAGCGGCAGCAGCTCCTCGAAGGCGCTGATCTTCTGCGTGGTGACCAGGATGTACGGGTCGTCGAGGGCAGCCTCGCCGGCCTCCGCGTCGGTCATGAAGTACGGCGAGATGAAGCCCTTGTCGAACTGCATGCCCTCGGTGATCTCGAGTTCGGTCGCCATCGTCGAGCCGTCCTCGACGGTGATGACGCCCTCGCGACCGACCTCGTCCATCGCCTCGGCGATCAACTTGCCGATCTCCGGATCCTGGGCCGAGATCGTCGCCACGTGCGCGACCTCGGCGCTGCCGGCCACCTCGATCGCCTTCTCGAGCAGCGCGTCGTTGACCGCCGCGACCGCGGCGTCCATGCCACGCTTGAGGCTGGTCGGGTTCGCGCCGGCCGCGACGTTTCGGAGTCCGTCGCGGACCATCGCCTGGGCGAGCACGGTCGCCGTGGTGGTGCCGTCGCCGGCGATGTCGTTCGTCTTCGTGGCAACTTCCTTGACGAGCTGTGCACCGAGGTTCTGGTACGCGTCGTCGAGTTCAATCTCCTTGGCGATCGTCACGCCGTCGTTGGTGATCGTCGGGGCGCCGAACTTCTTGTCCAGCACGACGTTGCGGCCCTTCGGGCCGAGCGTCACCTTGACCGCGTCGGCAAGCGCGTTGACGCCGTGCTCCAGCAGGTGCCGGGCGTCGTCGGAGAAGCTCAGAGTCTTCGCCATGAGTTCAGTTGTCCCTTCTGGGTCTTGCGCTTCTTGCAGGTCGGACCGGCCGCGGCGCCGACGGTGACGTGGTGCGGTCTGTCCGCCACGTCACCCCCGTTGCGGCCGCGGAGCGGCCGTGCCGGGTCGAAAGCTCTACGAATCGCAGCGTGGCCCCTTCCGCCCGGCTACGCCGGGC
>DATCXD010000522.1:0-2149 GCA_036566005.1 Micromonosporaceae bacterium
GGACGAGCCGAAGGTCCCGTACGTGACGTCCGCGCTGGCCAGCACCGGCGGCCCGGTTGTCGCTGTGTCGGACTACATGCGGGCGGTTCCGGACCTGATCTCGCGATGGGTGCCGGCCGACTACACGAGCCTCGGCACCGATGGCTACGGGATGTCCGACACCCGGCACGCGCTGCGCCGCCACTTCCACATCGACGCCGAGTCGATCGTGGTCGCGACGCTGCGGCTGCTAGCCCGCCGCGGCGAGGTGCCGGCGTCCGCTCCGGCTGACGCAGCGGTCAAATACGCGATCGACGACGTGTCGGCCGCGCCCGTCGGCGAGACCGGCGGCGAAAGCTAACGGTTCTACCGGCACGCCATCGCTGCCCGACCCAAGGCTGGTCGGGGAGGGGCACCAAAAGAACTGCCCGCCTCACGCGTCGTGGGGCGGGCAGCGCTTTGCGTCACGGCGCTTCGATCACCCAGGGGTACGGGGTAGCCGCAGTGCCGCCCCGGCCGCCAGTGCCATCACGGCCGCGTCGGCAAACAGCGCGACCACGATCGCGTGCGACGATCCGTGCGACGGCACGAGCGACAGGTAGACCGCGCCCAGCGCGGCGAGGCCGATCACCTGTGCGAGTTGCACGACCGTCGTCACCAGTCCGCTCGCATCGGTCGCATCGGCCGGCCGTACCCCGGCGAGGGCCTTGGCCATCAGCGGCGAGAACGCGAATCCGGCGCCCGACCCGAGCGTGACCTGTGCCGCGAAGAACAGCACGTCGGGTGTTGCGCCGCCGCGCAGCGACAGCGCGACAACAGCGACACTCACCCCACAGACCACCAGGGCGCCGACGATCATGCCGTGATGCCACCGTTCGGGCACGCGCCGCCAGTTGAGGCTCGATGCGCCGAAGCACGCGGCCATCGGCGCGAATGTGAGACCCGCGCGCAGGGGTGAGAAGCCGAGGCCGGACTGCAAATGCAGCGCGACCGTGAACAGGTATCCGCCATACGAGCCCATGATGAGGAACATGGCGACCATCGATGACGCCAGCGCGGGAGCGCGGAACAGCCGGCCGGGCATGAGTGGCGCGACCGCACGGCGCTGCACGAGAGCGAACAAGCCGAGCATCACCGCCGACCCACCGAGCGTCAGCCAGCCCCACAACGGCCAACCCTGGTCGTGGCCGAAGACCAGCGGGACCACGAGGGCGAGGACCGAGATGCCCAGAGCGACGAGTCCAGGCAGGTCAAGGCGGCGGGACTCGCCGGCGGCCTCGCTCGGCAGCACGCGTGTGCCGAGAGCCAGCAGGACGATCCCGATCGGTACGTTGATCAGGAAGACCGGCCGCCAGCCGGTGCCTAACAGGTCCGCGTCCACGAGCACGCCACCGAGCACCTGACCGGCCACGATACCGCCGGCGATGACCGCGGCGTAGTGGCCGAAGGCCCGGGCCCGGGCCGCGCCGGTGAAGTGACGCTGGATGAGGCTGAACACCTGCGGAATCATGAGTGCGGCGCCGGCGCCCTGCACGAACCGGAACGCGATGAGCTCCGTGGTGTCGCCGGCCAGCCCACACGCCAGCGACGCGGCGGTGAAGGCAGCGAGACCGGCGAGGAACGCTCGCCGGACGCCGAGCGTCGTGGCGAGCCGGGCGCCGGTGATGAGCAGCACCGCGTAGGCGATCGTGTAACCGGCGAGAACGAGCTGCAGCGCCGCGCCGCTGGTGTGTAGGTCGGTGCGGATCGTGGCAGCCGCGACGTTGACGATGTTCACGTCGAGGATCGCCATCAGCTGGGCGGTGAGGACAATCGTGAGGAGTACGCCGGGCCGCACCCCGCGTGGCCGCCGGTCGCCGGTGGTCGGCTGGCTGCCGAGTGTGCCAGTCGCCGGTGCCAACGCGGTCGCTCGTCGACCATCGGAGTCGCGCGTCGCCGTAGTGGAAGTCATGCACACAAGGTTGGGTCGGGTTCGGAACTGGTGGGCAGTGTCTACTTATCCTGGTACCGACAACACCTGGCACGAGTTTCCACGGCCGGCGACGATGGAGCGGTGACAATGACTGACCGGGCAGCGGCCGAGCGGACCGTGACCGAGCCGGCCTCGGTTGAGCCGACAGCGGCCGCTCGGCCCGGGTCTGGCGGCGCGCTGGCGGCCAGAGCGCGGCGG
>DATCXD010000548.1:0-2442 GCA_036566005.1 Micromonosporaceae bacterium
CTTGGGCAGGCTGCACATCGACGACTGGATCGGACGGATCCGCGCCCGAACTGGACGCTTCCGGAGCGGCGTCGGGAGTTGATCGCGCCGCGGCCGGGTCGGTGCCGTGATACTGCTGCATCGCCGCCATGATCTGCGCGCCGATCGATTGTTGGCGTGCCATCCGGTCCTGGGCCGCCGACATCGACGCCGACATCCGGTCGGCCAACTGCGCGGCGACCGACGGTACGTCGTCCCACTGCACCTCGACGTCGTCCGGGTCGGTCGCCGAGACGACGGCCGGCAGCCCGCCACCGGTGATGTCCGAATGCTGCCGCGGGACCTTGAAGTGTCGGACGAAGACCGCGTAGGGCGGCCGGCCGGGGATGTTCACCGCGAGCACTGCTTCGCTGCTCCGCTGCACGGTGATTTCGGTCGTCGATGGGCCTGGTTCGGCGCTACCGATCTCCATGCGTCCTCGAATAGCGGCGATGAGCACGACGGCGTGCAGCTTCCCGGCCACTGGCGGCGCCGCCGCGGCGGCCGTCATCAGTTCGGCAAACCGATCCTGGTGTCGCGTGCCGGTGTCCTCGCGGGTGAACCCGAGCGCCTGCGCCACGCGGCGGCCGGCGGCGAACGGATCCGCCAGCGCTGGATGGTTCGCGGCGACACGATCGGACATGCTGGCCACCGACGTCCAGTCCACGTCGAATTCGGTCGGCCGGGCCGGGTCGACGAGAACGGTCACGTCCATTCCCCGTACCAGCCAATGATCGTCGGCGAACCGGAACGTGCCCGCGATCTCGACCGGTCCGGAGCCGAGATCCACGATGATCCGGATGCTCCCGCATGACAACGCACCGTGGTGCGGGGCATCCTGCGGCGGAGCCTCGACGTGGGTCACGAGGGCGGCGCGACGAAGCATGGAGTCCGAGGGTGCGGCGGATCGGTGGAACAGCTTCATGGCACCCTCCGATGCTTCACAAGTGCGCGAGATGTTACGGCTGCGTGGCGCCGCTCGGACGCGATCGATCGGGCATCCGACAGTGCGGCGCCGGTGATCGGTCAACGCGCCGCCGCGCAGCCGACCCGGATCGATGCCGCTAGGCTCGGCGCTGATGACCAGCGCAGGAGACATCGACGGGCCGCCGCGCGACAACGAGCGTTTCGTCGACGAGGCACCCAAAGACCCCACGATGCTGCCGATCGAGGCGCGTCGGTCGCCGTTTCAACGCGACCGCGCGCGGGTGCTGCACTCGGCGGCTTTTCGCCGCCTCGCGGCCAAAACCCAGGTGCACATGGCCGGTACGGACGATTTCCTGCGTACTCGCCTGACCCACTCGCTGGAGGTCGCTCAACTGGCGCGGGAGATGGGGTTACGTCTCGGCTGTGATCCGGACGTCGTCGACACCGCCGGTCTGGCTCACGATCTCGGGCATCCGCCATTCGGCCACAACGGCGAAGACGCGCTGAACGAGGTGGCGCAGGCATGTGGCGGGTTTGAGGGCAATGCACAGACGCTGCGCGTGCTCAGCCGGATCGAGGCGAAAGTGCTCGGTGCCGACGGCACATCGGCCGGTCTGAATCTGACCCGGGCGACGCTCGACGCGTGCTGCAAGTACCCGTGGACGGTCGATGCCGGCCAGCGCAAGTTCGGTGTGTACGACGACGACCTGCCCGTCTTCACCTGGCTACGGGCGCAGGCGACCTCGCCGTTGCGTACGTGTCTGGAGGCTCAGGTGATGGACTGGGCCGACGACGTCGCGTATTCGGTGCACGATGTCGAGGACGGCATCCACGGTGGTTATCTGCGTCTGAGGCTGCTCCACGACGACGAGTCGGAGCGCCAGGCGCTATGCGTGGACGTCGCGTCGGCGTACTCGGCCGAGTCGGCCGGCGATCTCGCGGCCGTGCTCGATGAGGTGCTCGACGATCCGGCGCTCGCCCCCATGTACGCGTTCGACGGCAGCCATCGTGCCCTGGTCGGGCTGAAGCAGGCGACGAGTGTCCTGACCGGCCGGTTTGTCGCGGCCGCGTTGACGGCGACGTTCCGAGCCAGCGGCGAGCAGCCGTTGTGCCGCTATGACGCGAACCTGGTCGTGCCGCGGCGGACCCGGGCCGAGTGCGCCCTCCTGAAGGGACTGGCACTGCGTTACGTCATGCGCCGGCCGGGTGCCCGCGAGCGCTACGCCGAGCAGTTCGACACGCTGGTGGAACTCGTCGGCGCGCTGACCGTACGCGGTGCCGACGCACTCGACCCGGTCTTCGCGCCGCTGTGGCGTACGGCTCCGGACGACGCGGCTCGCCTACGCGTCGTCATCGACCAGGTCGCGAGCCTCACCGATCCGGCTGCGATCGCGTGGCACCGGCAGCTGTGCTGACCCGGTGCCGGCTCGCCCGTTCGCGTGCCGGTGCAGTGCGGAGCCCAACTTGGTGGGGATCCGCGGCGACCTGATCTCGTCG
>DATCXD010000188.1:0-4418 GCA_036566005.1 Micromonosporaceae bacterium
CGACGTGGTGAGCGCGGTGCTCGGGGTGCTAACCGGATTCACGTTGGTCGTACGGCAGGCGCTCGCCCTCACGGATGCGCGCCGCTATCTCGGCCGACTGCGCGAGGACGAAGCACACCTGCGCGAGCTGGCCTACACCGATCCGCTCACCGGTGTCGGCAACCGGCGGCGCCTCATGGCGGCTCTCACCGACGGGCGGTTTCGCGATCACGAATGTGCGCTCGTCGCGCTCGACCTCGACGGTTTCACCGGCATCAACGACCTGCGCGGCCACGTCGCCGGTGACGAGATTCTGGCCGGCGTCGGCGAACGGCTGCGCGCGAACCTCCGCCCCGGCGACATTGCCGCCCGTACGGGTGGCGACGAGTTCGCCGTGCTGCTGATGGGGGCCGATGCCGACGCCGGCGCCGTCGCCGAGCGGCTGCTCCGGGGCGTGTCCGAGCCGTACGAGACGTCGGCCGGCACGGTGTTCGTGACCGCCAGCGTCGGGCATGCCGCATCGGAGACCGCCGACGACGCGAAGACGCTGCTGCGTAATGCCGATGTCGCGCTGCGGTTGGCCAGGCGGGAAGGCACCGGCAACATCCAGCGGTACGACGCGGCCTACGACGACTTCGTGCACCGGCGTACGGCGATCGAGCAGGGTCTTCGAGGCGCGCTGGCGGCGGGCGAGTTCACCCTGGCGTACCAGCCGATCGTCACGCTCCCCGACGCGCGGCCGATCGCGGTCGAGGCGTTGCTGCGGTGGAACAGCGCTCGCCTCGGCCGGGTGCCGCCGGACGAGTTCATCCCGATCGCCGAAGAGATCGGACTCATCGCCTCCATCGACCGCTGGGTGATGCATGAGGCCTGCCGGCAGCTCGGTCGCTGGCTCGACGACGGTCACAGCCTGTGGCTTTCGGTGAACGTGTCGGCGCGGGAGCTGCATCGGCCCGAGTACGTCGACCAGGTTGTCGAGACGCTGCGTATCCATCACGTCACAGCCGATCGTCTGGTGATCGAGGTGACCGAGCACTCCGCCGCGCTCGACCTCGACTCCGTCGTCGGCCGCCTGTCGGAGCTTCGGGCGACCGGCGTCCGGATCGCTCTCGACGACTTCGGCGCCGGCTACTCCTCCCTCGGCCAGCTGCGCCGGCTGCCGGTCGACATCCTCAAGATCGATCGTTCGCTCGTCGGTGACCCGTCCGGCAATTCGCGCTCGCGGGCCGTGGCGCCACTCGTCGACGTCGTCGTCCAGCTCGGCGCACGACTCGATCTCGTGGTGATCGCGGAGGGCGTAGCAGACCAGGCGCAACGGCACGTTGTCGAAGCATCGGGCTGCCGGCTCGGCCAGGGTGATCTCTTCGGGCCTGCTGTTCCGGCCGAGCGGATCGAGGCGATGCTGCAGGCCGAGGTCTCACTCATCGGCGGGGCGTCATCGACCATCGGCGAGGCGTCATCGACGCCGGATGGCCGAGTGCGCGGAGCGCGGTTGGTCACCGATGCGGAGCCCTCCCCGGCCCGGATCGCCGAGCCGATCGTGCCGGTCGATCCCGCACCGACGATCCCGCCGCAACGACGGCAGCAGCCACCGGCCCGGTGAGCTCCCGCCAGCCGGGTGAGCGGTCTTTCCGCCGGCCATTGAGCCGGTCCGCCGCCGGCCGCTGAGCCGGTCTTCCAAGATATGGGACAGCTTGACTCAGGGCTTGAGATGAGTCAGAGTTGTCGCATGTCCGGTCTCCGCAGCTTCGTTCGAGTACTTAGTTAGGCGCACCCTCTTCACCTGGAGAGTGTGCGCAAGCCCCGTGCCGTCCGGCATGTGGGCTTTTTTGTTGCCCGACGGCCGGAAACGGCCCGACGAGGCCGTACCGCACCGCCGAATCACGACCGATCACCCTGAGCCGAAAGGCCGAGCAACGATGAACATCCCGACACCGGAGATCCTGGCGCAGCGCGCCCACGCGCCGGCCGCTCCCGGTCACTCCGCCCCCGCCCCGCAACCTAATCCGGCGAGCCCGCCCAGCGGACGCGCCGCCACCGGTGAGGTCATGTCCGGAGCGAGCGCGCTCGTACGGTCGCTGGAGGCGCTCGGCGTCGAGGTGGTGTTCGGGATTCCGGGTGGCGCGATCCTGCCCGCCTACGACCCGTTGTTCGACTCATCCGTACGGCACGTGTTGGTCCGCCACGAGCAGGGTGCCGGCCACGCCGCGACCGGCTACGCACAGGCGACCGGCAAGGTCGGCGTGTGCATGGCCACGTCGGGGCCGGGCGCCACCAACCTCGTCACGCCGATCGCGGACGCGTACATGGATTCGGTGCCGATCGTCGCGATCACCGGCCAGGTCTCCAGGGCTCAGATCGGCTCGGACGGATTCCAGGAGGCCGACATCTCCGGGATCACGCTGCCGATCACCAAGCACAACTACCTTGTGCAGAGCGGCGACGAGCTGCCGCAGGTGTTGGCCGAGGCATTTCACCTCGCGAGCACCGGCCGGCCCGGGCCGGTCCTCGTCGACATCCCGAAGGATGTCCTGCAGGCGTCGACGACCTTCTCGTGGCCGCCGACACTGGATCTGCCCGGCTATCGCCCGACCGTGCATCCGCACACGAAGCAGATCCGCGAGGCGGCCCGGCTGATCCAGAACGCGAAGCGGCCCGTGCTCTACGTCGGCGGCGGCGTGCTGAAGGCCGGTGCCGCCCCACAGTTGAAGCGGTTGGCCGAGATGACCGGCATTCCGGTGGTCACCACGTTGATGGCGCGCGGAGCGTTTCCGGACTCGCACCCGCAACACCTTGGTATGCCGGGCATGCATGGCACCGTGGCCGCCGTGTACGCGTTGCAGAAGTCGGATCTTCTCGTCGCGCTCGGTGCACGTTTCGACGATCGGGTGACCGGGAAGCTGTCGAGCTTCGCGCCCGGCGCGCGTGTGGTGCACGCCGACATCGATCCGGCCGAGATCGGCAAGAACCGCGCGGTCGACGTGCCGATCGTCGGTGACGCGAAGTTCGTCATCGACGAGCTGTGCGCGGCGATGGGCGGGGACGCGGCCCAAAAATCGACGGCCTCGACGGCCTCGACGGCCTCTGCGACCGACGTGGCAACGGACCAGTCACGCCTGGCCGCATGGTGGCACGCGATCGACGAGCTGCGCGAGCGCTGCCCGCTCGGGTGGGAGGATCCGCCGGACGGGTCGCTCGCCCCGCAGTACGTCATCAAGCGCATCGGCGAAATCGCCGGACCGGACGCGATCTACGTGGCCGGTGTCGGTCAACACCAGATGTGGGCGTCGCAGTTCATCTCATACGAGAAGCCGGGCACCTGGCTCAACTCGGGCGGCCTCGGCACGATGGGCTATGCCGTACCGGCCGCGATGGGCGCCAAGGCCGGCATGCCGGACACCGCCGTCTGGGCGATCGACGGCGACGGCTGCTTCCAGATGACCAACCAGGAACTCGCCACCTGTGCGCTGGACGGCATCCCGATCAAGGTCGCCATCATCAACAACGGCAACCTCGGCATGGTCCGCCAGTGGCAGACACTGTTCTACAACGGGCGCTACTCGAACACCGAGCTCGGCACGCACAAGCACCGCGTACCCGACTTCGTGAAGCTCGCCGAAGCCCTCGGCTGTGTCGGCCTGCGTTGCGAAAGCGCCGCGGACGTCGACAAGACGATCGAGGCGGCGATGGCCGTCACCGACGCACCGGTGGTGATCGACTTCGTCGTCGGCAAGGATGCGATGGTCTGGCCTATGGTCGCGGCCGGCACGAGCAATGACGAGATCATGTTCGCCCGCGGTGTCCGCCCGATCTTCGATGAGGATGATGTCTGATGACCCTCCACACGCTGTCTGTCCTGGTGGAGAACAAACCCGGTGTGCTCGCGCGGGTGTCGCAGCTGTTCAGCCGCCGCGGCTTCAACATCGACTCGCTCGCGGTGGGGGAGACCGAGCACGCCGAGGTCTCCCGCATCACGATCGTCGTGAACGCCGAGCAGTCGCCGCTCGAACAGGTCACCAAGCAGCTCAACAAACTCGTGAACGTACTCAAGATCGTCGAGTTGGAGCCGGACGCGTCGATCCAGCGCGAGTTGCTCCTGGTCAAGGTGCGTGCCGATCGCACGCAACGAACGCAGATCATGGAGACGGTCTCGATGTTCCGCGCGCACATCGTGGATGTCGCGGCCGACACCCTCACGATCGAGGCCACCGGAACGGCGTCGAAGCTCGACGCGCTGCTGCGCGACCTCGAGCCGTTCGGAATCAAGGAAATGGTGCAATCCGGCGTCGTCGCGATCGGCCGGGGCTCCCGCTCGATCACCGCGCCGACACTACGGGCCGCGTAGCGGTCCGCAGCGACATCTCGGCGGGCCGCGTAACGGTCCGCAGCGACATCTCGGCGGGCCGCGTTGCGGTCTGCAGCGACATCTCGGCGGGCCT
>DATCXD010000620.1:0-4537 GCA_036566005.1 Micromonosporaceae bacterium
GGCTCATCTAGTTCGACCATCAGCCGGATGCGAGCATCCGCAAACCCGTCCGCGAGCGGCCACGCCGCCCGCGGACACCGCGTGTCGCCGGGTAGTGGTCGTCTGCGTGGCCGGCAAAGGGCGTTCCATGGCCCGAACTCCTCGGGCGATACGCTCTCATGAGCACTAGCCGCCGACGCGGTCCAGCGCGCCAGGCGGCCCGGTAACTCGACTCCGCGCGTAACGTCTGCTCCGCCCGGCGCACCAAGCCGAGCATGAGCATCCGGCCGATGTCATCGGCAAGCGGCCGGACCGCGTGCGCCCAGTCACCAGACTCGCTTGTGGCGCGCCGATGCGTGGTTCACGCGCAAAGGCGGCCGTGTGCGTCAGATCTGCACCGCCGGCGATCGAATCGTTGCCGCAGGCTGGGTCGCCGTCGAGCGACATTCGGCCAGGTTCCGATGATCAGGAGGTCATAGCTGGCACAGGATTATCCCCGTGTACGACCAAGACTGGGCAGCTTGCGTGTTCGGCGACGGCGGCGCTGACTGAGCCAAGCATGAGGCCGACGAAGCCGCCGCGGCCGCGGCTGCCGACGACTAACATCAGCGCGCCGGCGCGGTGCTCGAGCAGAACGTGGGCTGGGTTGCCCTCGCACACGACCAAGTTCATGTCGGCTGGGCGTCGCCCGTCGAATGCCCGGTCGACAGTCTTGCCGAGGACCTGTTGCACATCGGCGCGTGGATCCCACGCCGGTATGGTCCAGCCTAGGGGGATCGAGTATTGCCACGCTGCGACGGCGTCGATGTGTGCGCCGGAGGCGTCGGCGATCGTCGCCGCCCATCGCAGCGCTTGCTGCGATGGCTCGGAGCCGTCCACGCCGACCACGATGCAGGTGCCGGCCGGCCGGTGATGGGTGGTCATGTCGCCTCCTTTGTCATCACCAGTGTGGTGGGGTGCCGGCGACGCCCACAGCGCCGAAGGTCATGCGGGCGTCGGGTCTCTCGGCGTCGGGTCTCTGCGGGACGCTGGATCGATGCCCGTCGCCTCGTGCCGCCTCCCATGGCGGCACCGGCGGTGGACGTCAGTGCGGGCCCATGATCGCGTCGAACATTCCGACCTGCTCGCTGCGGTGACGACGATCGGTGTCGTCGTGGTCGAAGCTCAGGTCGTTGACGACGTCGACGACGCCGGCGGTGGAACGGATGACGTTGGCGATCATTTCTGCGGTCGATCGCCGGTCGACATGCCCGGTGAACCGGACGACGCCGGCGGTGCATTGGGCGGTGACCGTGGCCGGATCGATCCATAACGCGTCGAGCATTTGCCGCACGCTCGCGCAAAGCTCGGCGTCGGTCCGCACGTAGGTGCGCAGGAGGTCGCGGCGGGACACGATGCCCACCAGGCGGCCGTGTTCGTCGACCACGGGCAGTCTTTTGACCCGGGCGGCCTCGAGCATGCGGGCGGCGCGGGACACGGAAACCTCCGGGCCAACCGAGATCGCCGGCGCTGTCATCAGATCGACGGCCCGTTCACTGCCGGCCTTGCGCCGGATCACGCGGGTGCGCCGGGTGGCCAGCGGATGATGCGGGAGCCGGTCGGCGTATTCGAGCTTGAGAATAAGGTCGGCCTCCGACACGACACCGACAACGACGCCTTCGGCGTCAATGACGGGTACGGCACTGACTCGCCGGCTGACCAGCAGATCGGCGATCTGCCGAAAACCGGTGTCGGCATGGACGCTGACAACCTCCCGAGTCATCACGTCGCCGACAGTTAAACGGTGCACGGTCATCCCTCCACAAAATCGGTGCGATAGGACCCTTCCCCGGTGCGAGGACCACACTCGGGACAGTCGCGCGAACACCAGTGCGGCATCGAACGACGGCCCCGTCGGTTTCACTGTCGTCGCAGGCGGACACAGCCGGCAGAGTCCATGGACCCCCTACCACCGCCAACCGGCCGTCCCGTCACGTCATCGAGCCGAACGCGCCTTCGCGCGCGAGCGTGGAACAGGTCTGCCGTCCTGTCCCCGGTGTGCCGTTCGGCCCTCACCGGACCGCGCGGGCCCGAGCAGCCTGAAGTCATAGGTCGGACCACTGCGCTGACGCCCGACTCGGGGTGTCACCGACCACGACGTAAGGAGCACAACATGAAGGCAATGGTGTACGGCGGACCGGGCAGCACGTCCTGGTCGGACGTTCCCGATCCGGCCATCATGAATCCCGGTGACGCGGTCATCCAGGTGGACGCGGTCACCATCTGCGGCACCGACCTGCATATCCTGGGCGGCGACGTACCGGCCGTCACGCCGGGGCGCATCCTCGGCCACGAAGCGGTCGGCACCGTCGTGGACGTTGGCAGCGGCGTAAACACCCTCGCCCCCGGCGATCGTGTCCTTGCGTCCTGCATCACCGCCTGTGGCACCTGCCGCTACTGCCGCGGCGGCCACTATGGCCAGTGCCTCGGCGGTGGCGGCTGGATCCTGGGCCACAAGATCGATGGCGTGCAGGCCGAGTTCGCGCGGCTGCCGTTCGCGGATCTGTCGACCTACAAACTGGCCGCGACGATTCGGGACGAGGATGCCGTACTCCTCGCCGACATCTTGCCCACCTCCTACGAAGTAGGCGTCCGCAACGGTGCCGTACAGCCCGGCGACACGGTTGTCATCGTTGGTGCCGGCCCGATCGGTCTCGCCGCGATCCTCACCGCGCGCCTCTACTCGCCGTCGCGGATCATCGTCATCGACATGGCCGAGCCCCGGTTGGCCGCGGCCAAGCAGATCGGTGCCGACATCACGGTGCTGCCCGACGCCAACCCGCTCGAGGTCGTCCGCGCGGTGACCGGCGGACTCGGTGCCGACGTCGTCATCGAGGCCGTCGGCACGCCGCAGACATTCGAACTGTGCACCACGTTGGTCCGACCGGGCGGACACGTCGCGAACGTCGGCGTGCACGGCAAGCCGGCCACCCTGCACCTGGAAGATCTGTGGATCCGCAACATCACTGTCACCACGGGCCTCGTCGACACGTACTCGACAGCGACCTTGCTGACGATGCTCGCCGCCGGTCAACTCGCCGTGGCGAACATGGTCACGCACCGGTACGGCCTCGATGAGTTCGAGACCGCATATGACACCTTTGCCCATCCGGCCGACACGGGTGCCCTCAAGGTCTTGTTGACGCGTACCTGATCATTGCCCGGTCCGCTGGCCCGTCAACGCCCCGCAAGCGGTTGACGATGTCGGCGGACCACAGCAGCGCACCATGGAAATCCCGACCGGATCCGCTGTGGACGGGGCATTAATCGGTGCCGAGGCGCGCATCGGCTCGTTGCACGCCGCGGACTCGCGCGGGTCTGTCCCGGTCACCGTTGCCGTGTTCGTCGTTGGCCTTGCGTGCGGCGCGATCGTTTGGGATGGCGTACCCTCCGTTCCGCCTCGACATGGGCGGATGCGATTCGCCGTCGATGTCGTTGGCTCGGGCGATTGCCGATGTGCCCGCATAGGGTCGATCGGCCCATGGGCGGACGGCGCCCAGTCCGCTTCCTCGCATTAGTTGGGTCGATGGCGTATTTGAGGCCCGGGCCGAGCTTGATGATGGCGTTGTCCGGGCAGAACGGGTAGCAGGTGTCGCACTCAAAGCAGTTGCCGCATGGCATACAGGTGCAGTCGGGAAAGACCTGGAGCTAGTCCGGTGCTGTTCGGGTCGGGCAATGCTGAACGTCCCGCCGAATCGGGGATCCGGGGCCTGGGTTCGTCACGCGTCCTGCGCGCCGCGCTGAACGGTTGTGACACGGAAAACTGGGTAACGATCGGCGACGCTAGCGAACGCTTCCAGCGGCGCATTCCGGTCGACTGGGACGTGCGGGCGGGCACCCGGCGCCAGATCGAGATATCGGCGCAGGATCGATGTGCGGTCCGTCGGATCGACCTCAGTCAGCCGTACCGGCTCGGATCGCCGGCGCCGCAGCACCGCCCGTCCGTTGGCGGCGCGCACGTTGCGGACCCAGTTCACGTCCTCGCCCAGCATCGACACCAGGTACCGGCCGCCCTCGAAGTCGACCAGTACGAGCGGGAACGAGATCGTCCGGCCGGTGCGCCGGCCGGTCACCTCCAACGTCACGGCGCGGCGAGGCGCCAGGCCGGCCGCGAACTGCACGGCGGACACGCGGTTCAGGAACCGCGCCACCATATTCGGCCGGTTGCGTGGATACATCGACCGCTTTAACCGGTACAGCAGCTGGTCATGATTGCTGGTCATGTAGATCTCCCATTCGCGCGGCTTCTGGCGTGCCGACGAGTGCGGTCGCGATGTCGTAGGCCCATGCATCGATCGCAGCCCAGTCGCGGAAGTCTCCGTACGGGGCACGCAGCGCCGCGACCATCGCGCGTTCGGCGAATCCGAGCCGGTCGCGCCGCAGCGCACCGGAGAACAATCGGTGTTCGAGGGCGTGCGTGGCGACGACGACAGCGCCGATGTCGACCGGCTGCTCGTCCGGTACCGGCGGGTCGCCGATCGGACCGCTGGAAAACAGCCACACCGGATGGTCGCGCCAG
>DATCXD010000622.1:0-6240 GCA_036566005.1 Micromonosporaceae bacterium
GCTCGACCCGGCCGACGACGCGGCGATCGCGGCCTGGCTCGGCGATCCGAAGCGGCTCAAGGTGATCCACGATGCGAAGCCGGTGT
The DNA here is from genome assembly GCA_036566005.1 of Micromonosporaceae bacterium. GTDB lineage: Bacteria > Actinomycetota > Actinomycetes > Mycobacteriales > Micromonosporaceae > DASQPR01. The sequence continues at coordinate 87 of DATCXD010000622.1, forward strand.
TGCTTGCCGCGGCGGGCCACGGTTGGACGCTAGCCGGTCTCTACCGGGACACCGCCCTGGCCGCCTATCTCGCGCGGCCGGATCAGCGCTCCTATGACTTGACCGACCTCGCGCTGCGCTACCTCCACCGCGAGTTGAAGGTCGACGGACCCGAGGACGGTCAGCTCACCCTGGACGGGCTCGGCGACGCGAGCGAAGAGCTGGAGCGCAACCTGATGCTCCGTGCCGCGGCCACACTCGATCTCGCTACGGCGCTCGACGCCGAGTTGGCACGGGGCGGCGACACCTCCGCGCAGTTACTGCTCGATGTCGAGCAGCCGCTGCTGGTCGTGCTGGCCGGCATGGAGTCCATCGGCATCACGGCCGACACCGACTATCTGTCCGATCTGGAGTCGCACTTCGCGGCCGAGGTGAAGGCGGCCGCGCAGGCGGCGTACGCCGTGGTTGGCCGCGAGTTCAACCTCGGCTCACCGAAGCAACTGCAAGAGATCCTGTTCACCGAGTTGAATCTGCCGAAGACGAAGCGGATCAAGAGTGGTTACACGACCGACGCCGATGCGCTCACGGGTCTGTACGCCCAGACCGGGCACGCCGTCCTCGAGCATCTGCTCCGGCACCGCGACGTGGCCAAGCTCAAGTCGACGGTCGACGGGCTGCTCAAGTCGGTGTCCGCGGACGGGCGCATCCACACGACCTTCTTCCAGACCGTGGCCGCGACCGGTCGGCTGTCGTCGGCCGATCCGAACCTGCAGAACATCCCGATCCGCACCGAGGAGGGCCGGCGGATCCGCCGCGCGTTCGTCGCGAGCGCGGGGCATGAAAGCCTGATGACGGCCGACTACAGTCAGATCGAGATGCGGATCATGGCGCATCTGTCTGAGGACGCCGCGCTGGTCGAGGCGTTCAACTCTGGCTTCGACTTCCACGCCGCGACCGCGTCGAGCGTGTTCGGCGTGCCGCTGGAAGACGTCAACCACGAGCAGCGGCGACGCATCAAGGCGATGAACTATGGCCTGGCCTATGGGCTGTCGGCGTACGGCCTCGCTCAGCAGTTGGGCATCACTCCGGCCGACGCGACCGTGCTGATGCAGGAGTATTTCACCCGCTTCGGCGGCGTGCGCGACTACCTTCGCGAGGTTGTCGCACAGGCGAGCCTGGACGGTTACACGTCGACCCTGCTGGGCCGACGCCGCTACCTGCCCGATCTCGCGAGCGACAACCGCCAGCGGCGGGAGATCGCCGAACGGATGGCGTTGAACGCGCCGATCCAAGGCTCGGCCGCCGACATCATGAAGATCGCCATGCTGCGCGTCGACGAGGGCCTTCGGGATGCCGGCCTGGCGTCGCGGATGCTTCTCCAGGTCCACGACGAGCTGGTCTTCGACGTCGCGGCCGGGGAGCGCGAGGCCTTGGAGGCAATGGTGCGGGAGAAGATGGGCGGGGCGTATCCGCTGTCCGTACCACTGTCCGTCTCGGTCGGCGCCGGCCGGGACTGGGACGCCGCCGACCACTGAGGTTTCGTCTGTCCGCACCGCCGAGCGCGATGATCAGGGACTCTAGTCATTTCGGCACGAAGCGGACGCGACGCGTGGCACGATGCCGCAATGGAGGCGGTATTTACCGGTGGTGGGAACGCCGGTGGTGGGAATCGCGACGGCGGTCGGGCCGGTGACGGCGGCGGCTTGGCGGCGACGTACGAGGTGGCGGCGCAGTTCGACCGGGCGTTGGGGCGCGTGCGTACGGCCGCCCGGGAACGTGACGTGGATGCCGTGTGGGATCTGTTGCACGAGACGGCGTACCGCGCCGACGCCGCGTTCGACCTCGCGACCCTACGTCTGAGCAGTCCGGATCCGGTCGTCCGGATGCTGGCCGTGGACCTGCTCGGAGTCCTCGGCGATGCTCGTACGGACCTGCGACCGGCCATCGCCCGCGCGCTGTGCGACGCCGCCGTCGGCGAAACGGACGCGGACGTACAGCTGGCACTGGCCCGTTCCTGTGGTGCGACCAAAGATCCAGGTTGTCTGCCGGCACTGTTGGGCCTCGCCGGGCATGACGCGCCCGAGGTCCGGCGGACGGTCGCCGAAGCGATGGCATGGGCGCTACTGGAGGACCCGGCCGGCCCGGGCATCGATCTGCTGACCGACATGACCCGCGACGAGGACCCCGAGGTCCGCAACTGGGCCACGTTCAGTCTCGGCTGGCAGCTCGCGATCGACAGCGACACGGTGCGAGCCGCGCTGTGGGAGCGGATCGACGACCCGTACCCGGAGGTTCGTGAAGAGGCGGCGCGCTGCCTGGCGCGGCGCCGCGATCGCCGTGCCGCCCCCTACATCGCGGAACTTCTCGCCCGCGACGACGCGCACGTGCACACGTTCGACGCGGCGGCGTTTCTGCATGAGCCGGCGTTGCTGCCGCTGCTGTCGAAATTCAACGCCCTCGACCACGGCGTTGGCGAGGCGCTGTTGGAGTGCGACCCGATGGCGCGCGTCAAGCGCGACGACCTTGCCTGGCAGTTGTTCACGACGTTGGTGCACCGCTGGCCCGAGTTGCCGGTCGCGCTCTACAACGACCGGTTCGAGCTCGGCACCTACCTGGACATCGCGCCGTTGCCCGACGCGTCGTCGCCGTGGGCTCCGCCCGAGACGGCCGGCTATCTGGTCGAGGCGGTGCTCGCACGGGCCGGCGGCGACGTGGAACGCGCGGCCGACATGGTGGTCGAGGACCTGCTGGCGGATATCGGCGCGCTGAACGAGGAGTAGGCCGGCGCCCGGGACATTACAGTGCCCGGACATGACACTGCCCGGACATGACTGCCCGGACATGACACTGCCCGGACATGACAGTGCCCGGACCCTTGCGGGTCCGGGCATGTTCGGCGGCGGCGGGCCGGCGCGTTACCGGGTGCCGACGTAGTAGCCAAACGCACCGGTACGCGTGCGGTCGTGGCGCGCCTGGGCGCGGGTCGCGTACGTGGAGACGGTGCCGGTCTTCTCGTTGAGTCGGACACCATCACCGATGTTGCGGTGGGCGCGACGGACGTTCACTGTTCCTCCAGAGTCTGGTGTTGCTGCTGTGTATCTGAAGCAACTGTTTCACGTCTCGGATCATTCCCTTGCGTCGGCGTGCGTCGATGTGCTCTCGATCACCGGGCGCCATCGGTCCGGAGACCGGCCAGCTAACGGGTTGCGGCAGCCAGATCAGGCCGGCTTGGCGCCGCAGAAGATGGACGTGCCGGGAAAGATCCGGCCGCGCAGCGGACTCCACTGGCCCCAGACCTGGCGGTTCTCCTCCGGCCACTCGGGTTCGACAATGTCGGTGAGCGCGAACCCGGCCGCCACGAGTTCCCGTACCCGGTCGCCGACCGTACGGTGATGCTCCACGTACGTCGCCGCGCCCGACTCGTCGTACTCGACGTACGGCCGGCGGTCGAAGTACGAGTGGATAGCGACCAGGCCGGCCCCGCCCGGATCATCGAGGAAGATCCACCGCATCGGGTGGGTCACGGCGAACACCCAGCGGCCACCTGGCCGCAGGACGCGGAACACCTCGCGCATCACGGCGGCCGAGTCGTCGACGAACGGGACCGCGCCGAATGCCGTACACGCGATGTCGAAGCTCGCGTCGGCGAGCGGCAGGTGCGTCGCGTCGGCTTGCACGAGCGGAACCCGTACCCCGGAATGTTCGGCGGCGTCCACTGCGTGCCGCAACATTCCCGCGGACAGGTCCAGCGCGACCACCTCGGCGCCTTGAGTCGCGAGCCACCGCGCGGCCGCCGCGGCGCCGCAGCCGATCTCGACAACCCGCTGTCCGCCGACGTCGCCCAGGAGGCGGGCATCGGCCTCGCGCAGACCCTCGGGGCACCAACGGAACTCGACCTCGCCCAGAAAGTCGCCGTGCTTGGTCTGGTATGCGTCGGCGTCGGCATCCCACCATCCGCGGCTGGCCCGCACGTTCTCAGCCGCGGTCACGGCCCGACGTGTCACTCCCGGACCACCGGTGTCGGTCATCTCCACGTGCCATAAGGTACGGCGATCCGGTCGGCCGGCTCCGGGGTGGTACTTTCGCCGTGTCCCAAGCAAATGCCGCAAGCTGGTCCGCTATGGCCTCTTTACGGCCAATTGCGGAGAAACGTCCCATGCGTCACTGATGCCGAAGAGCGGCGCATCACGCGCGGGGTGGTTGCACCTTGCGGCGATCTGGGCGGTAAGCTAGACGATGCGCTCGTGGGCTGCGCGCCTCAGTAGGGAGCAGGTCCGCGGTCGGCGTCACACCTCAATCGATCATCTTCCGATCGGCTGACTCGTGCCCGTCGACAGGCTACGGGTGCGACCCGGTCCCGCCGACCGGATCCCAACGACCATATCCGACCGGAGCAACCGCCCACATGACGAGCAGCATCGAGGCCACCTCGAGCGCCAACCAGATCGCTGTCGACGACCTCGGTTCTGAGGAAGACTTCCTCGCCGCGATCGACGCGACAATCAAGTATTTCAACGATGGTGACATTGTCGAAGGCACCATCGTGAAGGTCGATCGGGACGAGGTCCTGCTCGACATCGGCTACAAGACCGAGGGCGTCATCCCCTCGCGCGAGCTGTCGATCAAGCACGATGTCGATCCATCCGAGGTTGTCAAGGTCGGCGACCACGTCGAGGCCCTGGTCCTCCAGAAGGAGGACAAGGAAGGCCGCCTCATCCTGTCCAAGAAGCGCGCGCAGTACGAGCGGGCGTGGGGCACGATCGAAAAGATCAAGGAAGACGACGGCGTGGTTCGCGGCTCGGTCATCGAGGTCGTCAAGGGTGGTCTCATCATCGACATCGGGCTGCGCGGCTTCCTGCCGGCATCGCTGGTGGAGATGCGTCGGGTACGTGATCTGCAGCCCTACGTCGGCCGCGAGCTCGAAGCGAAGATCATCGAGCTCGACAAGAACCGCAACAACGTGGTGTTGTCGCGTCGCGCCTACCTCGAGCAGACACAGTCCGAGGTGCGCACCGAGTTCCTCAACAAGCTCGCCAAGGGCCAGGTCCGTAAAGGTGTCGTGTCGAGCATCGTGAACTTCGGCGCGTTCGTCGACCTCGGCGGCGTCGATGGTCTCGTCCACGTGTCCGAGCTGTCCTGGAAGCACATCGACCACCCGTCCGAGGTGGTCGAGGTCGGCATGGAGGTCGAGGTCGAGGTGCTCGACGTCGACCTCGATCGCGAGCGGGTGTCGCTCTCGCTCAAGGCGACCCAGGAAGACCCGTGGCGCCAGTTCGCCCGTACGCACGCGATCCAGCAGATCGTGCCGGGCAAGGTCACCAAGCTGGTGCCGTTCGGCGCGTTCGTGCGCGTCGACGACGGCATTGAGGGCCTGGTGCACATCTCCGAGTTGGCGGAGCGCCACGTGGAGATCCCGGAGCAGGTCGTGCAGGTCGGCTCGGAGGTCATGGTCAAGGTCATCGACATCGACCTCGAGCGCCGTCGCATCTCGCTGTCGCTGAAGCAGGCGAACGAGGGCTTCATCGAGGGCGAGGAGCACTTCGACCCGACGCTCTACGGCATGGCGGCGACGTACGACGCCGAGGGCAACTACGTCTACCCGGACGGCTTCGACCCGGAGACAGGCGAGTGGCTTGAGGGGTTCGAGAAGCAGCGCGAACTGTGGGAGAAGCAGTACGCGGATGCTCGGGTCCGTTGGGAAGCGCACCAGAAGCAGGTCCAGACCGCTCGCGCGGCCGAGGCGACCGCCGACGCCGCACCTACGTCTGGTGGCGGTGCGTCGACGTCCACGCCGACCGTGACGAAGGCTCCCGAGGAGCCGAGCGGAACGCTGGCGACCGACGAGGCGCTCGCCGCGCTTCGCGAGAAGCTCGCGGGCGGCGGCAAGAGCTGACGCTCTGACGGTGTACGTGGCCCCACAGGGTGATCCTGTGGGGCCACGACTGTATCTGCGGCCCGGTTCGCCGTCTTGGGGCTGCGGCTCGTTTCGCCCGGCTCGGCTCGGCTCGCCTGGCTCGGTTCGGCTTGGTTCGGCCCGGCTCGCTCGGCTCGGATTTGTACGGAACTTGGCCGCCGCGGGCGCCGCTCGGGGGCCAAGTCCCGTGCAATTGCCGACGGGTCGCGGCGGACGGGTCGCGGCGGGCCGGATCCCGATCTCAGAGCGCCGTGCGCCCGA
>DATCXD010000025.1:0-2633 GCA_036566005.1 Micromonosporaceae bacterium
CCGGACGGCACCCTCGCGTTGATCGACTTCGACCTGGCCTCGCCCGGTGCCCGCATCTACGACGTCGCGTACGCGGCGTGGACCTGGGTGCCGATCTTCTCCGACCGCGACACCGCGACGCTCGGCTGGGGTCGGGTGCACCGGCCGTACCGGCTGCGACTGTTCGCCGACGCGTACGGACTGACCACGACGGACCGTTCCCGGCTGGTTTCGACGATTCGCCAGCGCATCGTCGACCACATCGAAGGGATCCGCCGGATGGCGGCGGCCGGCGAGCCGGCGTTCGTCCGCATCGTGCAGAAGGGCCATCTGCGCCGCCCCGAACGCGACCTGCGACTGATTGACTTCGAACGGGCGTACCTGGAAGGTGCCCTTCGCTAGCCCCACTTCGTTCGCACTGTCTTTGCGGATCGCGCCGCCCGCCGGCGTCAGGATCTCAAGATTCGTGACCTTGCAACGGTTTGCAACGGGAGTGGCCTGATCATGAACGCGAACGGCCCTTCTTGCTGCAAGGTCACGGATCTTGGAGCATCAGCGCGCGGGCCAGCCCGATGTCGAAGCATTGCTCGCCACCGCGTTGGACGGTGCCTGTTCACCAAGCCGAAACAATCTGACATCGATGTGAAACCGCGCCGAGACTTTGCGCGAAACAGGCCAGGACGACAGTCGCGGGCAACCGGCGCTAGAGCGAGGACGCTACTGCTGCCGGAGGGAGGTTCGCTACCCAGGGAGGCAGCATGCTCACCGCGCTCGCTGACGGACCCGTGATCGATACCGGCAACACCGCTTGGTTGCTCGCATCGACCGCGTTGGCTCTGCTCATGACCCCGGGTCTAGCTCTGTTCTACGGCGGGCTGAACCGGTCGAAGAGCGTGCTCAACATGATGATGATGAGCTTCTCGTGTATCGGGCTCATCTCGATTCTGTGGATCGCTTACGGTTTCAGCTTCGCGTTCGGCACGAACTCCGGTTCGGGCTGGAACAACATCATCGGTAGCTGGACGCAGTACCTCGGCTCGAAGAACTTCGTGACCGAGATCTGGACGGTCGGTGGTCAGCCGATCGGCATCCCGACCTACGTGGTCCTCGCCTTCCAGATGATGTTCGCCATCATCACCGTGGCGCTGATCAGCGGCTCCATCTCCGACAGGACGAAGTTCTCCGGCTGGCTCATCTTCGCGTTCGGCTGGTTCACCCTCGTCTACGTCCCGGTCGCCCACTGGATCTGGGGCGGCGGGTTCATCGGTGCCAAACTGCACGCGCTCGACTTCGCCGGTGGCACGGCGGTGCACATCAACGCCGGTTCGGCCGCGCTGGCGTTGGCGATCGTCCTCGGACGTCGCGTCGGTTGGCCGCGGGAGAGCATGAAGCCGCACAACGTCCCGATGGTCGCGCTCGGCGCCGGCCTGCTGTGGTTCGGCTGGTTCGGATTCAACGCGGGCTCCGAACTCACGGCCGACGGCGTCGCCGCGATCGCCTTCGTCAATACGCAGGACGCGACGGCCGCGGCGCTGCTCGGCTGGATCATCGTCGAGCGGATCCGCAACGGTAAGCCGACGATGGTCGGTGCCTCGTCCGGCGCGGTCGCCGGCCTCGTCGCGATCACTCCGTCCTGTGCGTACGTCTCGCCGCTCGGCGCGGTCGGCCTGGGCCTGGTCGCGGGTGCGGTCTGCGCGCTCGCGGTGAGCCTCAAGTACAAGATGAACGTCGACGACTCGCTGGACGTCTTCGGTGTGCACTTCGTCGGTGGCTGGATCGGCTCGCTGTCCATCGGCCTGATCGGCACGACGGCCTACAACGCCGGCTCCGCAGAGGGTCTGTTCACCGGCGGCGGTTGGCTGCAGCTTGGCCGGCAGGCCTTGTGTAGCGGCATCGTGACGGTCTACTCGTTCGGCGTCGCGTTCATCATCGGCTGGATCATCGAGAAGACGCTGGGCTTCCGGGCCGCGACCGAGATTGAGGTCGACGGCATCGACATTGCCGAGCACGCGGAGAGCGCGTACGAGCTGACATCCGGTACGGGCGGCAGCGGTGCGTTCGCGATGGCCGGAATCGGATCGTCATCCGGTGCCGCCGCGGAGCCGTCCGCTGCGGACGCGCCGGTGCGCGAGACGGTTTCGAGCTAGCGACCGGCCTGGAATCCTGGCGTTATGGAGGGATTGAGCATGAAGCTGGTCACCGCGGTGATCAAGCCGTACCAGCTCGACGCGGTCAAGGAAGGCCTGCACGCCCTCGGCGTCAACGGCCTGACCGTGAGCGAGGTGCAAGGGTACGGCCGGCAGAAGGGTCACACCGAGGTTTACCGCGGCGCGGAATACACGGTCGAGTTCGTACCGAAGATCCGGTTGGAAGTCGTTACAGACGAGGTTGACGTCGACAAGGTGGTCGACGCGATCGTGGCGACCGCCAAGACCGGAAAGATCGGCGACGGCAAGGTCTGGGTGACTCCCGTCGAGGACGTGATCCGAGTTCGTACCGGCGAACGCGGCATCGACGCGCTCTGACACCGGACCGGGCAACCCGATGGACGGAGTGGGCGCCGGCGCCGCCGCACGCGAGGAGCGTGCGGCGGCGCTTGACGGTTGGCTGACCGACCTGTTCGACGCGGCCGTCGCCGGGTCGTTGCCGCGGCC
>DATCXD010000195.1:0-3786 GCA_036566005.1 Micromonosporaceae bacterium
AACCGCCGACGTCGAGCAACAGCCGGGACGGCGACCCGGTCTGGCGATAGATCGCCAGGCGCGTCAGTTCCTGGAGCGCCTCCAAGGTCGCTCCGCGCTGGCCGACCAGGTTGTCGAGGCGGTCACCGACGACCTCGACGACGGGTCGACCGGCCTGGACCACCTCGTCGATATCGCCGTCATAATCGAGGATGTCGAGCAACCCCTCGACGTAGTCGGCGGCCACCTCGCTCTGCGCGAACAGATCGCTATCCGTACTGGCTTTGGGTTCTTCGGTATCGGTGTCGGCCTCCGTGACTGGGGGCGTACTCGTTTCCGTCACGATGTCATCTCCGTTGTGCTTGAGACTTCGGTAACCCCCGGGTCCTCGGATGGCCTTGCACCATCCGACCGGGGAGGTCTGTGGCCCCGCGCGTCAGCCCTGTCCAGGCGCGCCGCTGCCCGTACCAATCGCTACCGGTAGGTGACCGGTGCACTTCGTACGGGCGAGCGTCGCGTCAACTCGACAGCCGCTTGGCGGCGTTGCCCTTCTTCGGGTTGATCGGCTTGGCGCCGACCTTCGGCGCGGCGACGGTCGGTTTGACGACCGGGGCACCGTTGGTGGTCGGCTTGCCGTTCTTCACATTACGGGCACCGGCCTTCGTCGGCGGCCCATTCTTGCTAGGCGCCGGCGCCTTCGACCCACCGAACATGCCGCCCAACCCCAACCCGGTGTCCACGTTGACTGGCGGCGGGAACTTGCGTAGCACGTAGAACTGCTGACCCAGGGAGAACAGGTTTGTGGTGACCCAGTAGATGACCACGCCGATCGGGAACACGGTGCCGGAGAACAGCAGGCCGATCGGCACGCCGAATAGCATCAGCCGCTGGATCATCTTCTGGTTCGAATCAGTCGCCCAGCCGGTCTTCTTGATCATCTGATACTGCGTGAGGAACGTCGTGATGATCATGATCGCCATCAGTACGCCGGCAACGATTCGCACGTTCGTCGTGGTCGAGTGCAGGGCGGTGACGTCGGCACTCGATGACTTGAACGCGGCCGAGATCGGGGCACCGAACAGATGCGCGGTGGACGCGCTGTCGAACTCGCCAATCGTCCAGCTATAGAGCTGCTTGCCGGCGTCGGGCATGGTCGGCTTGAGATGCCGCAGCACGTGGAAGAGGCCGATGAAGACCGGGATCTGAACGACCAGCGGCAGGCAGCCCATGAGCGGATTGGCGTTCTCTGAACGCATCAGCTCCATCTGTGCCTTTTGTAGGCCCTGCTTGTCGTTCTTGTACTGTTCGCGCAGTTTCGCGATCTGTGGCTGAAGAGCCTGCATCGCGCGCTGTGACTTGATCTGCTTGACGAAAACCGGGAACAGAACCGCGCGGATGGTGATGACCAGGAAAACGGTGGCGAGGATCCAGTCCCAGTTCGTGCCAAGCCAGTCGCCGACACCGACGAAGTGCCAGAATGCGTGCCACTTCAGCAGGATCCAGGAGATCCCTGTGTAGATCCATCCCATCATGGCGCCGTCTGACTCCGTTTTCCGTTTACTCGCCGTGGTGGGACGGGGTCATACCCGCCCCGGTTAAAGGGTTGGCAGCGTAACAGCCGCCAGGTCGCCAGCCCGATGCCCCGGACCACACCGTGCGTCGAAATCGCCTCGACGGCGTACGCACTGCATGACGGGTAAAACCGGCAACGCGCCGGCAACGCCGGACTTATCCAACGACGGTACGCGATGATGGGCGCTAACAGCATGCGGGCGGCGGCGCTCATGACCGGACGCTCTTCTGTTTCCGGGCCGTCGGAGCCTGGCCCGGCAGTGGACATGCCCGGCGTCGGCGCCTGCGGCGGTGACATGTTCGTCATCACGATCGACCACGCCGCCCAGGCCGTGCCGGACGGATGGGGTCCTTGACGATCGTCGACAAAGCCCCGTCCAGATCGGCACCGAGTGCCGCGTACGTCCGGTTCGCGGCGCCCGGCAATGCACGAACCACCACGTCCGTACGGTCTGGCAGCCGGTCCAGCCGCGCCCGCATCAGGTGCCGCAAGCGTCGGCGCACGCGGTTTCGAACGACCGCCCCGCCCACCGCCTTGGATACGACGAATCCGACACGCACCGATGGCTTCATCGAGATTCGTGCCGGATTCGACGTGCTTATCGCTGTTTGAGGTGTTCGCCCACCACCGGACGCCTCCGCGTCAGTCGGCCCGACTGCCTTCGACGGCCGGCTCGCGAGGTGGACGACGACAGATCCACGCGCGGCGCGACGCCCGCCCGCGACCGTGGCGGAAAACTCGTCACGTCGCCGGAGTCGGTCGGTCGCCGCCAGCATGCCTACCCGAATCTGATCAGGCTGACAGGCGAGCGCGACCCTTGGCCCGACGGGCCGACAGGATCGCGCGACCGGCACGGGTGCGCATACGCAGCCGGAAGCCGTGGGTCTTCGAGCGCCGACGGTTGTTCGGCTGGAAGGTGCGCTTGCTCACGTCAGGCACTCCGTCTTCATCGTGCTCGCCGCACGTTGCGACGATGTGTCAGCTCATCTGGGTGGATCCGGGTGAATCCGAGACCGGCGTTGCGACATCGCGATCCGGGTGCCACCGCGAGGTGGGTCGCGGGGCGGGGCAGGAAATTGCCACGATCGTCGCTGGCGAAATTGCCGGACGCCAGTCCTCGTCAACTCTACCAGCGTGGATAGAGCAACCGGTCGAGCGTACGCGGCGGGACGGGAAGCGTCAAAACCGGCACTCGATCGTTGTTCTGATGGCACGGTCGTGACCTGCAGCAACGCCACCGGCGAGCCGGCTTGGTCCAGTCCGCGGCCCGGCCGGGCGGCGATAGTCGACTTGTGGACAACGGTTGAGCCGCTGTGGACAACGCTGTTACGGTGCCCGTCTGACCTCCATTGGGCAGCGCCGTCATAAGGCCCGTAACCGGACGACCGTCACATCACTACCGGACCGTACGACGGCTCGACGCAGCGGCCCGCCGGGCGCACGGCGTTGGGGCGAGGGATGGTCATATGCCGAGATCACGTCGATACACAGGTTGTGGATAACTTGTGGACGGATCATGGCCGCGCAGTAGAAACATCGGTGGGCCCAAAGGGTGAGCACCGACCGGCAGAGGACATGAGGCGTGCTAGATGACAGACATGGTCGACCTGCCGGCAATTTGGATCTCCGCGACCGACGAGGTGGCAGACGGGATCGCTTCCGCGCAACAGCGCGCTTACCTTCGCCTCACCCGCCTCTTCGCGCTCGTCGAGGACACCGCGCTCGTGTCGGTGCCGGATGCGTTCACGCGAGATGTCATCGAGACCCGCATGCGTCCGGCGATCACCGAGGCGCTGTCCCGGCGGCTCGGACGGCCGGTGCAGGTGGCCGTCACCGTACGGCCGCCGGACGATGGCAGCGCACCGAGTTCCCCGGCGCCGTCCGGTGCGACCGGACTCGCGTTCGACAACACCGGCGCATCGCAGCAACCGGACGCGCTGTTCGACGCGGCCGCCTTCAACGCGCCGGCCAACCCGCCGACCCGGCCGGACAACGGGTGGCTGTTCGAGCGAAGCGGCAGCGCCGTCGCCGAACATCCGGTCGATGCGAGCGATCACACGTCGGGCCATCACCGCGCCGTCGACCATCACGTACCCATGGAAACGGACCGCGACCGTGGCGGGCGCGCGGACGCCGACCCGGGGTATCGGCCGCGGGCCTACCCGGGTTCGGCCTATTCCAGCAGGAACACCGCAAGCATCGGCGGCGCCGGCATTGCGCCGCCCCAGCGGGCC
>DATCXD010000635.1:0-5263 GCA_036566005.1 Micromonosporaceae bacterium
CCGCCAACGCAGCGTCGCCCGGCACGACAGCATGGCCCGGCACGGCGGCCGCGACCGCGGGTTCGGCCACGTCGGGTGCGGATGCGAGCACCTCGCGCGTGAGTGCCGCGAGCGCGGCGTAGAGGTCGTATCGCAGCGCCATCCGGGCCAGCGTCTGCCACCTGTCCTCGCGCGGCAATTCGGAGATCTTCGACAGCAACGCGTCCACGTGGAATCGCTCGGACAGTGCGAAGTAGACGCCGGCGACGTCGACCAGCCCGTGGCCGGTAGCGGACGCCACGGAGACGATGTCGAGCAGCCCGAAACTGTAGGACAGCTTCGTCGCCCACGCGGCCAGCGCCGGCGGGATGCCCAGCGACTCGACCTGCGTCACATGTTCGGCCAGAGCCCCGGCCTCGGCCCCGCAGAACAGCCGGTCGAGCATGGGCGCGAGCCGCGCGACGCCCGGCCGGATCGCACGGATTTCGCTCGGCACATCGAGCGGCGCCCGGCGGCTCGACAGCAGCCACCGTACGGCGCGGTCCATCAGTCGCCGCGTCTCCAAGTAGACCGCTACCTGGGCCGCGGTCGGCACCTCATGATCGCTGTCGAGATCCTCGACGGCCCGCCACAACTCACCCAGGCCGAACACCTCGCGCACTACCACGTACGCCCGGATGACGTCGGCGGCCGTCGCGCCGGTCTCCTCGATCGCCCGGAACACGAACGTCGTGCCGCCCCGGTTGACCACCTCGTTGACGAGTTGGGTCGTGATGATCTGCCGGCGCAGTGCGTGACCGGCCATCCGGTCGCCGTACTTGGCGCGCAATGGCGTCGGGAAGTAGTCGCTGCAGACCTCCGCCGTCCACGGGTCGTCGGGCAGCGACGAGGAGACGATCTCGTACTCCAGGTCTATCTTCACGTACGCGAGGAGGACAGCGAACTCCGGCGCGGTCAGGCCGCGGCCGGCGTCGGCCCGGACCGCGAGCTCCTCGTCGCTCGGCATCGCCTCGAGCGAGCGATCCAGTCGACCGGTGCGTTCCAGCTCGCTGATGAGCCGGCGGTGTACGGGCAGCAGCGAACGCGCCTGGGCGCGGGCATTGCCCAGCGCGGCCGCCTGCTCGTAGTTGTCCCGCAGCACGAGCGCGCCGACTTCGTCGGTCATTTCGGCCAGCAGCGCGTCTCGGTCCGGCATCGACAACGTGCCGTCGGTGACCGCGTCACCGAGCAGGATCTTGATGTTCACCTCGTGGTCGGAGCAGTCCACACCGGCGGAGTTGTCGATGAAGTCGGTGTAGATCCGGCCGCCGCCATGGGCATACTCGATCCGTCCGCGCTGGGTCAGGCCGAGGTTGCCGCCCTCGCCGACCACCTTCACCCGCAATTGGCGACCGTTTACCCGGATCGCATCGTTGGCCTTGTCGCCGACGTCCGCGTTCGACTCGTCGGCCGCCTTCACGTACGTCCCGATCCCGCCGTTCCACAGCAGATCCACCGGCGCGAGCAGGATCGCCTTCATCAGTTCGGCCGGCGAGAGGGCGGCGGCACTGCTGGTGATGCCGAGCGCGCTGCGCATCTCGGCCGAGACCGGAATGGACTTCGCCGTGCGCGGCCATACGCCGCCGCCGGCCGAGATCAGGGACTTGTCGTAGTCGGCCCATGACGACCGCGGCAACCGGAAGAGACGCTCGCGCTCGACGAAGGTGGCGGCCGCGTCGGGCGTCGGGTCGATGAAGAGGTGCCGGTGGTCGAAGGCCGCGACCAGTCGGATGTGCGGCGACAGCAGCATGCCATTGCCGAACACGTCACCGGACATATCTCCGATGCCGACCACGGTGAAGTCCTCGGCCTGCGTGTCATGGTCGAGGTCGCGGAAGTGACGCTTGACCGACTCCCACGCGCCCTTGGCGGTGATGCCCATCTTCTTGTGGTCGTATCCGGCCGACCCGCCTGAGGCGAACGCGTCGCCCATCCAGAAGCCGTACGCGGTCGAGATGCTGTTGGCGATGTCCGAGAACGTCGCCGTGCCCTTGTCCGCCGCGACCACCAGGTAGGGGTCGTCGCCGTCGTGGCGCACCACGTCGAGCGGCGGCACGATCGCGCCGCCGACCAGGTTGTCGGTCACGTCGAGCAACGCCGAAATGAACAGCTTGTAGCAGGCCACGCCCTCGGCCAGGAAGGCGTCGCGGTCAGCCGAGCTCGGCGCGTGCTTCAGGACGAAGCCGCCCTTCGCGCCGACCGGCACGATCACCGCGTTCTTCACCATCTGCGCCTTGACCAGACCCAGAATTTCGGTACGGAAATCGTCCCGGCGGTCCGACCACCGCAACCCACCGCGAGCGACCGGCCCGAAGCGCAGGTGGACGCCCTCGAACCGGCTCGAGTAGACAAAGATCTCGTACTGCGGTCGCGGCGCCGGCAGATCGGGCACCGACTTCGGATCCAGCTTCATGGCGACGTACGCCTTCGGCCGACCCTCCGCACCGCGCTGGTAGTAGGACGTACGCAGGGTGGCCTGGATCAGCGTCAGGTAGCTGCGCATGATCCGGTCCTGGTCGAGGCTCGCCACCTCGTCGAGCTGCTGGTGGATGTGCTCGATGTGCGCGTCGCACTGCTTCGCGCGATCGTCGTCGCTGCAGCCCAGAGTCGGCGAGAAGCGCGTCTCGAAGAGCGCGACGAGCCGCTCGGCGATCTCGGGGTACGCGATGAACGCGGCCTCCATCGACGCCTGCGCGAACACGGTGCCGGCCTGGCGCAGGTATTTCGCGTACGTCCGCAGGATCAACGCCTGTCGCCACGTGAGGCCACCCCGCACCACGAGCTCGTTGAAGCCGTCCGTCTCGGCCTCGCCGCGCCAGGTGGCCGCGAACGCGTTCTCCAGGTGCGGCCGTACCTCGTCGATGGCCCGGGCGCCATCGGGCAACACCAGGCCGAAGTCATAGATGTGCACGGTGCCGTCGGGTCGGACGACCTCGTACGGTCGCTCGTCGGCCACTCGTACACCCAGCGAGTGCAGCACCGGCAGCACCGCGGACAGCATCATCGGCTCGCCGTGCCGGTAGACCTTGAAACGTACGCTGGCCTCGGCCGTACGCCGCCGATAGACGTGCATCTCAAGCTGGCGCGGCTCTTCGAGCAGCTCCATCTTCGCGATGTCCATCCATGCCTCGCCGGGCGAGTGAACGTCCTTATACGACTCCGGCAGCGCGTCGACGTAACGCTGATAGAGGTCCTTTGACTGTTCATCGCCGAGCTTGCGTTCGAGCAGCAGCCGGAAGTCGTCGTCCCAGTTGCGGGTGGCCGCCACCAGCTGCGCCTGTATCGCCTCGACGTCGATCTCGGCCGGGGGCATCGTCGGGTCGATGCGGACGATGTAGTAGATGCGCGCGAGCAGCGACTCGCCCAGGCGGGTGGTGAAGTCGAGCCCGACACCGTTGAGCTCGCGCAGCAGGATCGCCTGGATGGCCAGGCGGTTGGACGTGGTGAACCGATCGCGCGGCAGGTAGACCAGGCACGATACGAATCGGCCGTACGAGTCGCGGCGCAGGAACAGCCGCAACTGCCGCCGACCGGCCAGTCGTAGCACGCCCATCACGATGTCGTAAAGCTCATCCGTGCGAATCTGGAACAGCTCGTCGCGCGGATAGTTCTCCAGGATCGTCATCAGATCCTTGCCGGAGTGGCCGCGCAGCGACAGACCGGAGCGCTCGATCACCGCGGCCACCTTCCGGCGAACCACCGGCAATTCGCGGACGGAGTGCAGATATGCCGCGGAGGCGAACAGCCCCAGGAAACGCTTCTCGCCGGTGACGTTGCCCTCGGCGTCGAAGGTCTTGATGCCGATGTAGTCGAGATAGGCGTTGCGGTGCACGGTCGAGCGCGCATTGGCTTTCGTGATGACGAGCAGCCGCTTCTCCTTGACTGCCGCGTATGCCTCCGGCGTCAGCGACGACAGCAACCGCGGCGCGGGCTGGTCCTGGCGCAGAATGCCGAGGCCGGTGCCCATGGCGGCGGCGAGCACCGGCTCGCCGGGCGCGTTGGTGTCCAACGTGTATTCGCGGTAACCGAGGAAGGTGAACTGGTCGTCGGCGAGCCAACGCAGCAACTCGACGCCGTCGGCGATGTCGCGGGCCGGCACCGGCAGCGCGGCACTGGCCAGATCGTCGGCGATCTCCAGCGCGCGGGCCCGCATCTTCGGCCAGTCCTCGACCGCCTCGCGCACATCGGTGAGCACCCGGATCAGGTCCCGCTGGACCTCGCCGGCGAGCGTCAGGTCACGGATGCGGTCGATCTCAATGTGCATCCAGCTCTCCACGAGCTGGCTCGACAGAGCGTCATCGCACTCGACGTCCGGATGCACCTCGACGAGACGGCCCAACGGCTCCCGGCTGACCACGATCAGCGGGTGTACGAGCAGATGTACGTCGAGTCCTCGCGCGCCGAGGGCCGCGTTGACGGTGTCCACCAGAAACGGCATGTCGTCGACGACGATCTGGATGATCGTGGTCTCGCCGTCCGGGGCCGGACTGATGTCGAGCTTCAGTTCGCCCGGCAGGCGCTGACCCGCGAGCCGGCGATGCGTCCGCACGGCGCCCAACATTGCTGCGGGACTCAGGTCGACGAGTTCCTCGTCCGGGGCGAACCGCCAATACGTCGCCACGAGACTCGCGAGGTCGCGGTCGTCGCCGGCGAGGCGCACGGCCTCGGCGGTCAGACTCGCCCCGTCCGGCATCGGCGTGTCGATCACGCTGTCGTCGGGGACGTCGAGTGTCGCCGTGGTGACAACGGCATCGGGGCTACTCCCCGGACGGGTAGGTGATGGATCAACACCGTCCTCGGTCACGTCCACACCGGTCGTCGGACGCCGCTCCATGAGCTTCTACTCCCCTCGGGCCAACCGCACTGTCGGCCCCGCGCACCCGTCAGCCTAGGTCCTCGCCGCGACGGCGCGCATCCGGCCGAACAGCACTCCTTTGGGCTGGTCTTACCCGCCTCTGTGACGCTGCACGGCTCATTCAGCCCGTTCACCTTCACACTAGCCTCGTCGCGCGACGAACCGGATGTGGCACGTGTCGCCTGAGCTGTCCAACACCGGACGCACCGGACGCACCGGACGCACCGGACGCGCCGGACGCACCGGACGCGCCGGACGCTCCGGACGCGCGGGACGCTCCGGACGGACGGGACCCTCCGGGCGCTCCGGACGGACAATTGTCGCGGCCGGCGGCTACCCTGTTCCGCGGTCGTAACGACGACCCGGCCGGCTCGCGCGTGTCGGGCTGGG
>DATCXD010000658.1:0-2512 GCA_036566005.1 Micromonosporaceae bacterium
CACCGCATGTTGAAGGTCGTTGGGAGCGTTGCCGTCCTGACCGCCGTCGCCGGGCGCCGGCCGGCGATCTCCGGTGCCCGCCGGTTCCCGCAGCGCTCGGCGGAGAGCGGGGTAGCCGTCGTAGCCGAGCGCTATCGCGAACCGGGTGACCGATGGCTGGCTGACCGCGGCCAGATCGGCGACCTCGGCCGCCGACAGGTAGGACGCCGCGGGCGCGTGTTCGAGCAGGCAGTGCGCGATGCGACGCTGGGTCGGCGTGAGCCGCACACCGTCGACGATCATTAGCAACTGTTCATGCACACCGCTACTCTATGGCAAGTTTTCATTCAGTTGGGCGGTTGAGGTGTGCCAGGTCGGTATCGGGCTCGACGGGGTTTTCGGGGCGCTTGTAGCGTGGCGTTATGCACGTGACCGGGCTGCACACGTACGCGATCAAGGGCTGTTACCGGACCGACGTCGCCGAGGCGATCGTCGAGCCGTGGGGGTTCGCCGGCGACCGACGGTTCATGATCGTCGACGAGAGCTATCGGATGCTTACGCAGCGCGAGGAGCCGGGTCTCGTACGCATCCGGCCGGCGCTCGACGCCGATCAGCTCACGCTGCGGGCGGCCGGCCACGACGACCTGGTGGTCGACGTGGTCGCGGGCGAGCTGGTCGACACGAATGTCCATTCGAGTCTTGTGCAGGGCGCCCTGGTCGATGAGGTCGCGGACAAGTGGGTTTCGGCGGTTCTCGGCCGGCCGGCGCATCTGCTCTGGCTCGACGACCCGACGCGGCGGCGGATCAACCCGGACTACTCGCTCGACACCGACCGCGTGAGCTTCGCCGACGGCTATCCCGTCCTGCTGGCGAATAACGCCTCGTTGGACGTGCTCAACGACTGGCTTTACGAGGCGCAGAGCCTGGAAGGCCCGTTGCCGATGACGCGATTCCGGCCGAACATCGTGCTGGGCGATGCGGCGCCCTGGGCCGAAGACCCCTGGACCGGCGGCCGGATCCGGGTCGGCGAGATCACCTTCCGCGTGCCGAAGCCGTGCGATCGCTGCGTCGTCACGACCACCGACCAGGACACCGGCCAGCGGGGGCACGAGCCACTGCGTACGCTGGCCCGCCACCGCAACGTGAATCAAGGCTTGATGTTCGCCACGAACCTGATCCCGGACGGCACCGGGACGATCCGCATCGGCGACGAGGTCACCGCGCTCGACTGAATCCGTCGGCGCGGGCCGTGGCCAGCGACTGTACGGAAGTTGGGCGCCAGATCGCGCCGCCGACGGCCAAGTTCCGTACAATTTCGAGAGGCCGGTCGCGCGTGATCGCCGTCGCGTCCCGGCCGTCGTTCCTCGCCGACAGCGCCGGTTGCGGCCTACGGCGCCGTCGCTGTCGGCACCGGTACGGCGACGACGGTGAGGCCATCGATCCCTGCGAAATCGTCCGGGTTGCACGTATACACCGGCAGGTCTTCGGCGAGGGCGGTGGCCGCGATCATCGCGTCGTACGCACGGGCTGCTGGCTTGCGCCCGGTTCGGCGCAGCGATGCTGCCACCCGGCCAAAAGCGCGCGCCGCGGCTGCATCGAACGGCAGCGGATCGAAGTCGGCCTCCGCTTGTTGAACGTGTGCCTGGCGGGCGGCGCGCTCGAAATCAGTCGTTGCCACCAAGGGCCCGACCGAAAGCTCAGCGAGCGTGATCGTGGTGATGAGTGGCTCGCTGGGAAGCACAGTCGGGTCGGTGATCTTTGACAGCATGATCACTGTGCTTGTATCGAGTACACCGCGCCCATGGCGCGTCGTCGGATCGGTCACAGCGACGGGTCGATCAGCTCGTCGATATCCGCCCGCAGCCTCAGCGGATCAACCGCGGGCAGGCCACGCCACCGTTGCAGAAGGATGGCTGCTGGGAGCGGACGCCGGGGCAGCGGCCGCAACTCGGCGACGGCGACTCCGTCGCGGGTGACCGTCAGCGCTTCACCACCGGCGACCCGATCGAGAATCTTGCCGCCGTGGTTACGCAGGTCTCGCACAGCGACGTCTGCCATGGCCAAAAGCGTATCACGCGTGAGACGCGGTGGAGGCCGTCATTACCGGGCCGCTCGGATCAGCGATCGTGCCACGTCGATTGCTCCCACCGCGACGTAGCGGCGCGGCGCGGCGCGGCGCGGCGCGTGACTGTACGGAAGTTGGGCACCAGATCGGGCCACGCGCGGCCAAGTTCCGTACAAATGCGATCGGAGTTGAGCGGAAGCGCTGCGGACGCGATCCGCAAAAGGTGCCACCCGTGTCGTTCGGCGCGCGATGACACGTGAGAATGATCGGCGATGACTAGCAATCACCGACGGCGCCCGGGTGCGATCACGCTCGTCGCCGGGCTCGCGGCCGGCTTCGCCGCCGATGCCGTCTTCGGCGACCCGCGTCGCTTTCATCCGGTAGCCGGGTTCGGGCGCGCCGCGGGTCGCTTGGAACGGGCGACGTACGCGCCGACCCAGTCGGCCGGGGTCGCGTACGCCGCCGTGG
>DATCXD010000664.1:0-8192 GCA_036566005.1 Micromonosporaceae bacterium
GACCGCATCTGTGTCGTCGAGCATGGCGCGGTCGTCGAGCTCGGCAGCCACGACGAGCTGATGGCCCACGGTGGTCGCTACCGTACGATGTTCGACCTCCAGGCTCAACGCTTCGCGGCCAGTCGTCCGGAAGACGATGACGAGGAGGCCGTCTATGACGTCCTCTCCTGAGTCAGCCGCCGTCCTGGAAGAGCCGCTCACCGACACGGATCGAGTCGGTGTTCCGGCCTGCGCCGCAGACGTGCCCCAGCCGCCCGCACTTCGAGCCATGTGGCGGCTGTGCCGGCTCGGGCTCGCTCACGAACCACGGTTGATGCTCATCGCGTTCGTGCTGGCGATGCTCGCGGCCGTTCCCGACGCGTTGTTCGCGCTGTGGCTCAAGCTGCTCAGCAACGGCGCCACCGCCGGCGATCACACCGAGATCTACGTCGCGCTCGCGGGCCTCGGTGTGTCGGCCACCGCGACGTGGTATCTGTCGGTGCTGTCCACGCGGGTGCAGCGTCGATTCCGCGACCGCGTATCGATTGCCCTCGAATCGCACGTCGCGAGACTGCAGGCGAAGGTCGCCACGATCGCCCATCACGAGCGACCGGAATATCTGGACCGTCTCGCCGTGCTCCGCAATCAGGTCTTTGTGCTCGACCACATGTACATGTCGATCTTCTCGACGTTCGGCTGGATCGTCCGACTCGGCATCACGATCGGCTTGCTGATGTCGATTCATTGGTCGTTGGTTTTCCTGGTGCTGTTCGCGGTGCCGACGGTCATTTCGTCCGGCTGGCGACCGGCGGTCGAGCAGCGGGCCCAGGAGCGGGGCGCGTCGGCCAACCGCCTCGCCCGTCACCTGTTCGAGACCGCGACCATGGCACCGCCGGCCAAGGAAGTGCGCGTCACCGGCGTCGGCGACCGCCTCTCGCGGGATCGTCGGGCGGCCTGGTCGCGGTGGTATGCGGAGGTGTCGTGGGCACGAAACGTCTCGGCGGTCTGGCACGCGCTCGCGTGGGCGATCTTCGGCGCCGGGTATGTCGGCGCCATCGTGTTCGTCGCCGTTGGCTTGGACGCCTCGGCGGGCGACGTCCTTCTGGTGCTCGCCGCCGGTGCGCGCCTGTCGACCTACATCGGTGCGACGGTCGGCGAGATCGGCTTCCTGCGCGGCGTATGGCTCGACGGGTCGGTACGGCTCGCCTGGCTGGAGGACTACGCGGCCTCATTCGTCGCCACCGCGGATGCGCCGGTGCCGGAACGAATCACCGACGCCATCCGGTTCGACCACGTGACGTTCGCCTATCCAGGCACGACGAGGGCAGTCCTTGATGACGTAAACCTCACGCTGCCGGCCGGCAGCGTCGTGGCGATCGTCGGCGAGAACGGTGCCGGGAAGAGCACGCTGGTCAAGCTCCTGTCAAAGTTCTACCTACCGACTGGCGGCCGGATCACGATCGACGGTGTCGACCTCGCCCGCGTGCCGGCGGATGGGTGGCGGAGCCGTTTGGCCGGCGCGTACCAGGACTTCTACCGCTTCGAGTTGCAGGCGCGGCGCAACGTCGGCGTAGGCGACCTGCCGCAGGCCGATTACGAGCCGGCCGTCGCCGGAGCGATCGACAGAGCCGGAGCCGACGACGTCGTTGACGCCCTGCCGCGCGGACTCGATACGCAGCTCGGCAAGGCGTGGCCGGACGGCGTCGACGTATCGTTCGGCCAGTGGCAGAAGCTCGCGTTGGCCCGCGGATTCATGCGGGCAGAACCGCTGGTGCTCGTGTTGGACGAGCCGACAGCGGCGCTCGACGCTGAGACCGAGCACGCGCTATTCGAGCGCTATGCGGCGGGCGCCCGGCGTGACAACCCGACCGGCCGGATCACGGTTCTGGTGTCCCATCGGTTCTCCACGGCCCGCATGGCTGATCTCATCGTCGTACTCGATGGTTCGCACGTGAGCGAGGTCGGCAGCCATGACGAGTTGCTCGCCCACGGCGGTCAATATGCCGAGCTCTATTCGATCCAGGCGGCGGCATATCGGTAACGAGGCGTGGTGCTTGCCGGCACTGTCGGTGTGGCATCCGTCGGCGGCGTCGTACGACTCTGCTAGCGCTGATGCGTGCAGAGACGTACGGAGCAGTGCGACAGTGGACGCCCCTCGGTTCGATGGCATGATCCGAGACGATCGCGTGCGGTGTGAAGGTTTGTCGGATCGAGCCGCTGGGCAGGTTGGAGCACGATGAATCCGTTGCACTCATGGCGGTTGCGCCGCGCCGCCCGGCAGCACTTCGGCTGGCGTACGCTCCGCACCGGGCAACTCGACGCGATGCGTGCGATCCTGCGGGGACGCGATGCGCTGGTGGTCCTGCCGACCGGGGCCGGCAAGTCGGCCGTCTACCAGATCCCGGCCACGGTCCTGCCCGGCCCAACGATCGTGATCTCGCCGCTGCTCGCGCTGCAGCATGACCAGATCGCCGGCTTGAACGAGCGCGGGTCGCAGGCACTTCGCGCCGTCCGCGTGAGCTCGGCCCAGACGCCGAAACAGCAGGCTTCAGCGTTGGCCGAGGTGCGTGACGGCACCGCCCGACTCCTGTTCATCACGCCCGAGCAGCTCGCGTCGCCGCAGCGCGTCGCCGAGGTGAAGGCGCTTCGCCCCGCGCTGGTCGCGGTCGACGAGGCGCATTGCCTGTCCACCTGGGGTCATGACTTTCGGCCGGACTACCTCGCGCTCGGTCACGTCATCCGTGAGATCGGGCGACCGCCGATCGTCGCGCTGACCGCCACCGCATCGCCGCCGGTACGCGAGGACATCGCCGACCGCCTCGGCCTCCGCCATGCGAAGGTGGTCATCGGCGGCCTCGATCGGCCGAATCTCTTCCTCCAAGCCATGCACTGCCCGACCGAGGACCATCGCTGGCGTCGGTTGCTGATGCTGCTCGACCAATGCCAGGGCGCCGGCATCGTCTATGTGCCGACCCGGCGGATCGCCGAAGATCTCTCCGCACGGCTGACCGCCGCCGGATATCCGGCCGAGCACTACCACGGCGGCCTGGCCGCGGGCGCACGCAAACGGCGGCACGAGCAGTTCGACGCCGATCAGGTGCCGATCATGGTTGCCACCTCGGCGTTCGGCATGGGGATCGACAAGTCGAACATCCGATTCGTCGTACACATGGCACTGCCCGACTCGCCGGACAGCTACCTCCAAGAGATCGGGCGCGCCGGCCGCGATGGCAAGCCCGCGCGCGTGCTGCTGCTCTTCCGCCCCGAGGACATCGCACTGCAGCGCTTCTTCACTGGCGCTACGCCCGGCGTCGACGACCTGCTCTACATCGCCTCCGGCGTACGAGCCGGTGTGCGTACGAAGACGGAACTTGCGACGTCCACGGGGATGAGTTCCCGGAAGGTCGCGAGCCTCATCGGCCTCCTGGAAACCGTCGGCGCCGTGACGACCGGCAGCCGCGGCGAGTTGCTCCTGCCGGCGTTCGCGCCCGACCCGCAGGCGGCGGCGAAGCTGGCCGTGGCCGAGGCCGAGCGCCATCAGACGCTGCAACGGTCCCGTACGGACATGATGCGAAGCCTCGCCGAGACGGCCGGGTGTCGGGTCCAACCGCTGCTCACCTACTTCGGCGAGCAGATGAATCGACCCTGCGGTCACTGTGACAACTGCAACGATGACACCGTCGGCCGCGGCCGGGCCGCGGCGGGCGCGCCGAATCAGCGGCGCAGCGGGGGCAGGGCAGCGGCCAGGTCGACGCGCGACGCGGACCGGGGCATACCGGCCGGGCGACGTGACAACGCCCAGCCGTATCCGCTGCACAGCACGGTGAGCCACCGCCAGTGGGGCCGCGGCACCGTCCTGGGCTACGACGACGATCGGATGACCGTTCTGTTCGACGAGGTGGGGTATAAGACGTTGTCGGTCGCCGTCGTACAAGATAATGATCTTCTGGCCGCCGGCGACCCCGCCTGAGACGGCGGCCGGCGAACCGACCGCGACAAAGCCAGCAATCGCCAGACAATAGCGTTAGGGGGATGGCGTGCCGTACCAGACGATGAACGACGAGCAGTGGAGCCTGCTGGTCGGGCTGCCGCAATCGGTGATGACGGCGGCCAGTGCGGCGGAGCGCGACTCCGGTCGCCGGACGCACGCCGAGGGCGAGGCCGGACTCGAGGTCATCGCCGATGGCCGAGACAGCGGAAACCCGCTGGTCGAGGCGATCGCGACCGAAATCGTCGACCGCCTCGGCGGTGATCCGGACCTCGGCGAGGAGCCCGAGGTCGTACCGGTGCCGGCCGATCCGACGCGGGCGATCGCGGAGTGCCTGAGTCGCGCGCAGGAGGCGCGGGCACTGCTCGTGTCCACGGTCTACGCCGGAGACGCCGGGGCCTACCGGCACTGGTTGGTCACCATCGCGGAGCGGGTCGTCGAAGCGGCGTCCAGCGGCGTTCTCGGCTTCGGCGAGCAGGTGAGTGAGTCGGAGCAGGATTTCGTGCGAAACCTCACGGTCGCGCTCAACGACTGACCGTTGGCCGTCCGCGACCCCTGCTCATGCCGCAGCCGCGCGTCTCCGGTTTACCGATCACCGGCGCGGGTACAGCGACTCCGACGTCGCCCGGCTGATCGAGCGCGGTCGCCTCGGGGTGACCGATGGCACCGCAACCCGTGTAAGCCCGGCGATGTCGGCATGGCCTAGTCGTGGGAGGCGCCGCCGATGCTGAGCGAACGCGAACAACATGAACTTGAGGACATCGAGCACCAACTGGCGTTGGACGATCCCGACTTCGTGCGGGTCATGCACGGTCGTCGTCCGCACAGCAGGCTCTGGCAACGCGCGGCGGCCATCGGCGTCCTGATCGCCTGGGTCATCGCCATTACGATCGCGGTCGTGGGTCGCTTCTGGATCGTCGGCGACGTGCTGATGGCGGCGGCATTCGCAGCGGGGCTCGCGGTGCTCGCCATCTGGATCGTTTCCCGGCTACGTCGCCGTCGCGCGTTCCGTCTCGCGGCCTGAGTTTCACCCGGGCGCATCCGCCGCATTGTCGTGGCGGCGCAGGTCTCGGGTGGTGGATTGCCCGGACCTGCGCCGCCTTTGTAGCTGCTCGGGTCAGCAGGAACCGTTGCAGGCGAGCACTTTAAGCTGCGACAGCGCGCCGTTCCACTCGTCGGAGTCACCGGCGAACGGGCCGGAGCTTGAGTATTGCCAGAACGACCACGTCGGTGCCCCAGCCGGCAGGGTGCCGGGAGCGCTGGCGTAGCGGGCGATCCACAGTGGATCATTGGCCCAGAAGCCGGAGTAGTTGCCGGTGCATGTCGTCCACCAGTCCGTGGTGGTGTAGATGACGGCCCAGCGGCCGGTCTTCGAGTGGTACTGGTTGACGAACGAGGACACCCAACTACGCATCGCGCTGTGTGACAGGCCGTAGCACTCGGCGCCGTACGGGTTGTACTCGATGTCGAGCGCACCGGGCAGCGTCTTGCCGTCCTTCGACCAGCCGCCGCCGTGCGCCACAAAGTAGTTCGCTTGCGTGGCACCGGTTGTCGTGTCCGGGCGTGCGAAGTGGTACGAGCCGCGGATCATGCCGACGTTGTAGGAGCCGTTGTACTGCTGGGCGAAGCTCGGGTTCGTGTAGTAGGTGCCTTCGGTCGCCTTGACGTACGCGAACCGGGCGCCCGCGTTCCACTGCGCCGACCAGTTGACGTTGCCCTGGAAACTCGACACGTCGAGGCCCTGGGTGACGGTGGCCGCGTCGGCGGGGGTCGCGGCCATGGCGGTGATGAGGATGCCGGCGGTGAGCGTCGCAGCGACGGTCAGTGCGCGGGTGAGTGCTCGACGGAACCGGGATGTCATGTGGTGCCCTCCCCAGATTAGACATTCACGCCTGCCTTGATTTATGAATGTCGATGTTCGCACGCCGGGGTGGTCGGGGCAAGGGCAGTTGCGTGTCGATGCGAAGAAGCCCGTCCGGCGCTGACGGGCCATGATCGGGCTCGGGATCGTCAGAGGGCGGAACGCACCCGGGTGTTCGCCATCACGGCCGCGGCGTTCGAGTCGGACGTCTGATAGTTCCCGGCCGCTTCGCGCAGTTTCACGCCGCCGTCGTAGAGGCCGTGGGCGGCCGTGTCGATGGCGTCGATCACCTTGTCTTGCAGGGCGTCCATCGCGATCGGGATCGCTACACAGACCTTGCCGTACGCGCCCGCGTCCATCCGGACCTGTTGCCCGGCGCTCCGCGCGGTCGCCACATCGGACGACAGGTGGAAGAGTAGGTCGGCGTGCGCCACGAGTTGCGCGGGCGTGACGGTCAGCGGGTCAACTGTTCCCATGGTCCACCTTGGTTGCCGAGACAAGTCGGGTGCGCGCGGCAATCAAGGACGCGGTCGTCGGACTATCGGCGCCCCATGTCTCGGTCGCGATCTCGGTGACACGGGCCGTCAGAGTGCGCTGCGCGTCGGCAATCGCCGCAAGGATCTGCTGCCGGGTCCGTTCGATCGGCTGGGAGCGGATCTGTGGATCCAACGCGATATCGATCAGCACACCGTTCCCCAAAACCGTCGCCCCGACGACCCCGTCCGGGTCGCGACCGATCCCGCGCAAGGCACCCAATTCGTACGCCGCGGCCGCGGATCGGGCCGCTCGCTCCTGGGTCGATGCCAACCGGGCATCGACATCGTCGATGCCCGCGCCGCCGGCCCCGAACTCGCTCATGCCACCGCCCTTCCGTCTCGCCCCATGCCGGCTCGCGGCCCGCAGACTCCGGTCATCGGGCACCGTCGGCGTTCAGCGTTGTCGATACCATCGGACCCACGCAACCCTGAGCCGCGCCCCTGTGGATAACGCCGGTCGTGTGGCTAACGCACCCCGTGCGCCACTCGCCGCAGGCACGGGCGTGATAACGATGCGCATTGGTCTCCGCGTCGCGGTCGGCTACTTGCGAGCGATTCAGCCGGTACGGCGGACTGGCGCTCCAGCGGAACACTGTCGGTCGCGATGGATATCCTCGTTCGGTCCGGCGGGGCTCGGCAGCTTCTCCGGCTAGCGAGCGACTCAGGGGGAGCCATGGCACAGGACCAAAGTCGACCATTGACGCGGCGCGAGCTGTCCGACGCCGTGAGTTCGACCGGGTGGCGTCTCGTGCTCGCGCAGTTCCGGACGGATGTGGCGGTGCGCTCGCTCGTCGAAGCGGGCGCATTCACAGCGGCCATCACCGCGGCGATCGACGCGTCGGCGGCGGCGCACGTACGGCTGGACGCCCGTCCGGATCGCGTGATCGTGACCATCGAGAACCTGTCCGTCCCGTGGCCGAGTCAGGTCGAGATCGACCTCGCGCGGCAGATTTCCGCGATCGCGGCCGATCTCGGCCTGGAGACATTGCCGGATCTCGGTGCGCCGGCCCGGTCCGTTCAAGCCGTTGAGATTGCGATCGACGCGCTCGACATTCCGAAGATCCGACCGTTCTGGAAGGCGGTCATGGGCTACGTCGACGAGATCGGCCGGACCGGTCCGGCGGATCTCGTCGACCCGCACGGTCAGAGTCCGGCGATCTGGTTCCAGCAGATGGACGCGCCGCGACCGCAACGCAACCGCATCCACTTCGACATCTCGGTGCCGCACGACGAGGCCGAGCATCGGATAGCGGCGGCCTTGGCGGCCGGCGGGACGCTGGTGTCCGACAAGGCGGCGCCGGCGTTCTGGGTGCTGGCCGACGCCGAGGGCAACGAAGCCTGTATCACGACGTGGCAGGCGCGCGACTGACGCGACCAGTCAGCGGTCAGTCGGGAAGCAGCGGAACGGTGAGGCCCAGATCCTTGTGTAGCAGCACTGCGCGGTTGACCGATCGCGTGCCGAACTTGTCCCGTACGGAGTCGAGCGCGGCATCCAACTCGCCGTTGTTGCGGGTGTCGAACGGAAGCTCCGGTTGGATCCAGTCGTTGTGGCCGAGGTTCGCCACCGAGATGCCGACGAGGGTCAGGCCGCCCTTGCTCTCGATCAGCGGCTGCGACGCGGCGAGCAGATCTCGCGCCGCGTCAAGGATCGTCTGCGTGTGGAGCGTCGCCCGCAGCAGGGTGCGCGATCGGGTCGCGCGCGAGAAGTCGTCGAAGCGGAACCGGAGCACGACCGTACGCCCCGGCCGTCCGGCCGAGCGCATGCGGCGGGTGACCCGGTCCACCAGGCCGGCGAGAGTGGCGTCGATCTCCTCCGCGGTGTGCGGCC